>CAMBQX010000182.1 GCA_945870085.1 Bifidobacterium breve
GCCCAGGCAACTCCGAGTAACCCATCGGGGGTGGTCATGACCTCGCGCCCGCCATGAAATAGCTGTGCGAATACGTGGCAGTCGTATTCATGAATTGCTTCAGCAATTTTGCGATACCCGGGTATCACGTCATCGCTGGTCGCCATTAATTCGCTGTCTGTGTATTCAGCAGTTTCGTGAACTCCAGATACTTGGAGCACGATATGACCGACTCCGCCGGCGGCTCGCGCCCGTTGGTATGCAATGAGTTGATCCCCGACGCGTCCGTTTTCAGCCATAACGGTGTCATGGCCGGAGGAAAACATGCGGTTCTTTAGCGTAATTGAACCAACATTGAGCGGGGCAAAAAGCGTTGGGAACACCCATCAAGTCTACTGATGCGCGAGGGAGCGCGCGCAACTAAAATAGGAGTTTCTGGCCCCCCAACTTCGATCGGAGAGCACCTTGACTGCTATTGAGCGTGCGGGTGACAAAACATTCGTGTATGAACAGTTGCATGGCGGGGTCGGCGACATCACGGTGCAGCGCTATTTCGAAGGAGCGCATCCATGGCAAATGGATTTAGAAATTTGGGAGCTATCCGTAGGGGGCACGGAAGGCTCACATCGCCACGACGAATCTGAACCAGAATACGGGGCAATGTCTGAGCTATATCTCGTGATTCAAGGAATTGGGCTCATGACTCTTGACGGTCGGTCAGTTGAGCTCAGGCCCGGGGATGCGGCACTCGCGGCACCAGGGGTTGATCACGATTTAGTGAACACGGGTTTGATACCACTACGGGTTCTCGTGATAACTAATCCAGAGATCCAAAGTCGCTAGATTTTAACTCCATATTTTCGAAAATCTATTTGCTGCCGACGGGTCAAGTGTCACCAAACACCTGTACGCACGGTACGCACCCGGTGGGTCTGCACCCTGTGGCGAGGTGATCGCCGAGGCGCGAGATGTGGGGGTGGTGGCTATCGGCTATTAAGGTGCCGCGGCTGCGGGTCAACCGGGCTTCTTGGCTGATGGACTCCGTCTAAATCGGCCAACTCGGAAAGTAGTTGCGGCGCGGCGGACATGTAGAGCGGGCTGATCGTGCCAAGGTTGACGGAAACGTACCTATCCCAATTGATAATTCGAAATGAGGTTCGCAATGGCAAACGGAATAGCGCGCCCAATGGGAGTGACCTTGGTGGGTGTCATCATCGTCATTTCTGGGCTGCTGGGAGTTCTCTTTGGTGTACTTGGTCTCTTCAACCTCAATGACTCGGTGGGTGCTGGCCTATGGGGCGTGATCGTCTCGTTGGTGATCGGGATCATCTACCTGCTGGTTGCCAAAGGCATCTTTGACGGTAACCGCATCTCGCGACTAATTGTTGCAATCTTGACTGTCATCAATTTGCTCAAGGGCTTGTCGTATCTATTTGCCGGCCGGGAAATTATTGTCAACGGCCTTATCGACATCATCATCGCCTTGATCATTCTCTATCTGCTTTATGGCGGCAAGGCACGTGTGTTCTTCGCTAGTTCCTGACTAGGGGTAAAGCGAGGGCGGGGTTGGGGAGTTATCCCCACCCCGCCCTTACCTATTTGCTGCGGCTTAGCAGCGCCCATACCGGTGTTTTGCGAGCCATAGTCCATGGCCATCAGGTTCACCGAAGCCAAATTCACGCCCGCTGCTGCAAACTCCTTGACAGTGCGTTGCCCATTGTTGTCTGGGCCGTCAGGCATTACCGGGCTAACTTGAGACAGCGTGCCTGACTTAGGTACGCGCGGGTAGCACGGTCAGGCGGAAAGTAAGGCGCACCGGGCTGCCTAGCGCCGCGTCACGGGTACCAACCATGGTGCCGATCCCCTTGGCATTTGCGAAGGTGCCGGTGCCGCCAATCACTTTGATGTCACCAGCGAAATGGGTTTCGGTTGCGCCCGAGTTCAATGGCACGGCAAGTGCTGAGCCTTCGACTCGGAATGCGAGTACAGTGCCGTCTGCGCCAGTGACAGTGACATAACCATTGAATGGGCCCGAGCCGTTGAGGTAGTTGACGTCACCTTGGAAGTGGATTGCGGCCTGCTGCTTCCCCCAAGTTGTTGGCCCATTGAGGTCATTCCAGCCGTAGGTGATGCCACCGGGAAGGGTGTTGAGAGTCGTGCCGCTGCTCGTGACGGTGGTCTTCAGGACTATTGGGATGGCAGGTGGGTAGGTGGCGGCATGAGCCGGAGCCAAGGTGGTTATCGAGGCGGCGATAACGCCGGCGATTACTGCGACTATGCGGATTCCAAGGCTAAGTATGCGTGTCATGTATTGATACTCCCACAAACGGTTCGTGGATTTATCCGTTTCATACCTTCAACGGGCCCTTGAATTGTAATCTGTATACCCCATGGGGTATACTTCGGGAAGGAAACCACCTACTGACTCCGGGAGGTTCAATGGCCACAAAAACGGTTGTTGCAAAGAAGGTAACTGCACCGATAGCGCACGTGTTAGCAGACCAAGTGCGGCTTGACGAGATCATGAAGAGGTTGAATCGGGCTCAGGGTCAACTCGGCGGAATCGTCAAAATGCTGGAAACTGGGCGTAACTGCGATGAAGTAATCGCTCAAATAGCGGCCGTTGGGAAAGCAATAGACACCGCAGCCTTCACCTTGATCTCATCGAGTCTGAAGGAGTGTATTCAAGAGGGTCGCTCAGATGCCGAGGCAGTTTCAGCTCAACTTCAACGCCTCTTTCTAATTTTGGCCTAAGGAGCAGTAAGTGAGAAAAATTGTGATCGCGGTGCTATCAAACCTGGAGTCATTCTCCCGCATATGTGTCAGATGTTAAATTAGACTAGGCCCGCCCAACAACCGAAATGGAGCACGCCGGTGTGTAGCCCAGCAACTTGCCCAACCTGCAAGAAGATGACTTACTCGGGCTGTGGTGAACATATAGAGCAGGCGCTCGAGGGCTACCCGGCCAGTGCGCGCTGTGACTGCCACGTGAGCAACTCAGCGAGGTAGAGTCACGACTGCTCAAGTACCTATCAGGAGGGGCCGCATGAATTCAGCAGCCGGAAGCCTGCGCGATAAGCGCGCCATCGTGACGGGTGCCTCACGTGGTATCGGCCGCGATATTGCTTTGCATTTCGCGAGCGCCGGGGCCGATGTAGCCATTGCGGCTCGAAATACCGAAGCACTGCTGGCCCTGCAAGATGAGATCCTGGCGCTCGGTCGAAAGTGCATTGTCATCACCGCCGACGTAACAGCAGAGGGTGCTGCCACAAAAATCATTGAGCAAGCAGAAAGTGGCCTTGGCGGTCTCGACATCTTGGTTAATAACGCCGGTGGCAATAGTTTTTCAGTTGCTCTGCAGTCGATGAAATTCAGCGGTTGGCAAAAAACCATGGCGCTAAATCTCGATTCCATTGTGCTTTTGATTCAAGCTGCACTACCTGCCTTGCTTCAAAGCGGCAATGCCTCAATCATTAATGTTTCCTCAGTTGCTGGGCTGCGTGGCGCACCTTTGATGTCGCATTACGGCGCAGCTAAAGCCGCACTGATCTCACTCACGCAGAGCCTGGCAATCGAAGTCGCGACCCAGGGGGTGCGAGTCAACGCGCTAGTACCAGGGTGGATTGAAACTGATCTCACCGATTTCTTGAGAGCAGAAGACACCGTCGAGCAAGGGTTGCTCAGCCAGGTGCCGATGGGGCGCTGGGGTAGGTCCGATGAGATCGCGCAGGGCGCACTCTTCTTGGCGAGTGACGCATCCTCATTTATGACCGGGCAGGTGCTTGTACTTGACGGCGGGCAGAGCGCTCGTGCATAGCGCTCGGGCATAGCACCGCCGTCCGCGGCTCACATGCGGCT
>CAMBQX010000183.1 GCA_945870085.1 Bifidobacterium breve
TCGAGTAGTCGTTGGATAGTGGGTGCAACAAGTGCCACTACAAGCTCGTCAGTGGCTGAAGCAAGTGGCTCCACGTTCAATATCGATCGTGTCGCAGCCACCCCGGCTAAGTACGCGGTAATTAAAGCGCCGCGCATGCGCGCATCTGGCACACCAATTGCCCCGACCACACGATCAAGCAGGGTGGCCTGCAGGTAGTCGGTTAGAACTCGCAGTTGCTCAACTCCGGCAGACTCGCGTGCCGACTGGACCAAAGTGGTGGTGTCCTTGCGCACTCGCTCATCGCCACTAAGTTGCAATGTTAGGCGCACCAAACGCTCACCCATGCCGTCAAGACCCGGAGCAATTAATTTAGGGATGCTGCCGGACGGATCAAATGGCACACGGATAGCCGCTGCCAGTAATTGCTCCTTGTTGGCGTACAGCGATCGAACAACCCCTGGGGCGACTCCGGCCGCCGCGGCCGCCGTCTTGATGGTGGTGTTGGCATAGCCTCGAGCGCCCAGTACCGCCCGAGCAGCCCCCAAAATCGATGAGGTGAAGTCAGGCTCAGCCATACCCATCACCGTACCGGGCCCCGGTGGTGACCGCCGCTTAGCAAGTGCCCGATTCTTAAACCTGCTGAAACCGTCAAAAAACCGTCAATAAATGACGGTTCGAGCAGGTACAAGGCCCAGCCATGACGGTTCGAGCAGGTACAAGGCCCAGCGCCGACAATGAATTGCCCGCCTGCGCAATTTTCGGCGACGCAGTGGCGCCTTAAGGGGCGATCAGCGAGAAACTAATTCCGCAGGTGCAACCTGGCAAAGGCAAGCGCCTCCCTTAGATCACTCTCGCGAATTTCACGAGACCCCGCACCCCGGGTACTTACTTCGACGATGACCGAGCCAGCGAAGCCGGTTGTTGCTAAGAAGCTAAGTACGGCACCAGCAGGTTGGCTACCGCGACCGGGAATCAAATGCTCATCGCGTGCCGAGCCACTGCCATCGGCTAGGTGAAGATGGCTGAGTCGATCACCAAGATCGCGAGCGAATTGCAGCGCATCGCTACCGGAAACCGACGTATGCGAGAGGTCAAGTGTCGTATGAGGGTAATCCTCGTCGCGGATATCCCAGCCCGGTGAATAGGCTGGCAACCTTTGCGAAACCGCACGCCACGGGAACATGTTCTCTACCGCAAATTGCACAGCGGTCTCACTACGCATTGCCTCCAGCCCGCCCACGAAAGTACGCGCGTACTCACGCTGCCACCTAAATGGTGGGTGCACCACCACCGTTGAAGCTCCGAGTAGCTCAGCCACGGCTTGTGCCCTGCGCAATTTAGCCCATGAATCGGTGCCCCACACTCGCTGAGTTACCAGCAGGCAAGGGGCATGTATTGATAGCACCGGCAATTGATAGTGATCGACCAAAGCCGCCAGTGCATCAACATCTTGACTTATTGAATCCGTGCCAACCATGACTTCGACGCCGTCGTAGCCAAGTGAAGAGGCAATTTCAAAAGCGGCGGCTGTGGTTTCTGGATAAACGGACGAGGTAGATAAGCCGATAAGTGGACTCACTCCCGACGCCACCTATCGGTGATGATTGTCATCACCCAAATACATCCGGCACCGACGAGTCCAACCACAATTGCTACAAGACTGTAGCGCTCTGGGCCAAGAGACAGCGCAAATAGTTTCGAGAAAAATGGCACAAAAAGTACCCCTAGAAACAGTAAAATCATTAGGGCAACAATCCCAATTCGAATTAGATTCAGCGGTCTAGCACTTTGTATTAAGACCGCCGTGGCGACGATGAACAGTGTTACGGTCGCCGCTGACTGCGCGCTGGATAACGGCTCGCCAATATTTAAAGCCAGACCATAACTGGTAAAAGCGGCCAGCGCCGCGATGGCTCCGGCCGGTGCCGAGAAAACCAATACCCGCTTGAAGAACCCGGGGCGAAAGCGCTCGGTGTTTGGCATCAAGGCCAAGAAGAAACCTGGTATACCAATCGTCAGTGCGCCAAGTAGTGAAATATGTCTGGGCAAGAATGGGAAGGCAACGGCGAATACTCCGGTGGCAATGGAAATGAAAATTGCGTAGAACGACTTAGTTAAGAACACATCAGCAACGCGTTCTATATTGCCTAATACGCGCCGGCCCTCAGCCACCACACTTGGCATCACCGACCACTTATCGTCCAGGAGCACTAGTTGAGCGACGGCGCGAGTGGCCCCAGAGCCTGAGCCCATCGCAATGCCAAGATCGGCACTCTTGAGCGCCAGCACATCGTTAACGCCATCACCGGTCATCGCCACCGTGCAGCCTTGAAGGTGCAATGCATCAACCATAGATTGCTTCTGCGTTGGTGTCACGCGACCGAATACTGAAGCTGTCTCCAGCACCTTCGCGATATCGGCCGTGTCTTGCGGCAACGTGCGGGCATCAACAGGGTTTTCAGCGCCTGGGACTCCGGCTTGCGCCGAAATTGCGCCAACAGTTGCCGCATTGTCGCCTGAAATAACCTTGACTCGAACATCTTGCTCCAGGAAATAGGCAACAGTTTCAGCGGCATCCGGACGCAAGGTTTGATCAATAACTACGAGTGCCACCGGGTTGATACGGCCTGGGCCACGTTCAGCATCTGGGTTTACGTCGCTGGTACCTAGTAGCAGTACCCGTGCGCCATCGCCCGCAATGCCGTCAGCCCGGCTTCGAACTGGGTCACCATCGGCAAGCAGCATTTCAGGAGCACCAACAACCCACGACCCATGGTCCGCAAACGTCGCGGCTGACCATTTTCGAGAGCTTGAGAAAGGCACGCTTGTTTGAACAGCCCAAGACGGGTTGGGGTAACGCGCACCAATCGCCTGTAGCGTCGGATTTGGGCTGGATTCGACAGCCGCCAAAGCACCCAGCGCCTGACCGATATTCACGTTTTCGCTCAACGACAGCACTTCGCGCACTTGCATACCGGGCTCGGTAAGCGTGCCCGTCTTATCAACGCAAATAGTGTCAACCCGCGCTAGTACCTCTACCGCCGGAAGATCCTGGACTAGCACTTTCTTCGCGGCGAGCCGGATGACCGCGATAGCCATCGCGATGCTGGTAAGGAGCACCAGACCTTCGGGCACCATGGTCACCACGCCTGCGATAGTGCCGCGCAAGACCTCTTTAATTGGCAGGTCAGCGCGCAGCCACTGCGAGAAGAACAGCAATAGCCCAACAGGTAGGAGCAGGTACGACAGGAGCCTGATGAACCTGTTGATCGAGTCACGAAGCTCAGAGTTAGTTTGGTGAAACTTCTTGGCCTGCTCAGTTAATCCGGCAGCGAATGAGTCACGGCCAACGCGCGTGGCTCGGTAGAGACCTGAACCGGCAACGACGAAAGACCCAGACATCGCCTGCGCGTCGATTTGCATATCAACCGGGTCAGCCTCACCGGTAAGCAGGCTCTCGTCAATTTCAAGTCCATCGGCATGGAGGACGACGCCATCAACAACTAGTTGATCACCGGTCTTTAAAACGATAACGTCATCGAGTACTACGTCGTGTGCGCTTACAGCAACATCATTTCCGTCACGCCGCACAACTGGCTTCGCTTCGCCAATAACCGCCAGCTTCGCTAGGGCACGGGACGCCCGATACTCCTGAATAATGCCGATCCCGGTATTCGCGACAATTACGAAACCAAAGAGCGAATCCTGAATAGGCGCAATCACCAGCATTACTACCCACATGATCCCGATCAGTCCGTTGAACCAGGTAAATGTGTTGGCCTTGATGATGTCGCTGATACTTCG
>CAMBQX010000184.1 GCA_945870085.1 Bifidobacterium breve
GGATCTTGCGGCACCAGGCCCACGCAGTGCACCAGTTCGGAGCCCTTTATTTCGCGGGGGTCCTTGCCGTTGGTGCGCACGATGCCCGCGCTGGTAGCCCTGAGGCCCACCATGGTGTTCAGCAGGGTTGATTTGCCAGCGCCGTTACGGCCCATCAGGGCAACGATCTCTCCGCGGCTAATCGTGGTGCTGACGTTGCGCAGCGCGGAAACATCGCCATAACGAACCGTTAGATGGTCGGCAGAAGTTAGCGGTGCTGAGTCACGCTCACCGTTAATGACGCGCAGAGGTGCTGGGCGCCCGGTAAGTAGTTCGCGGAGAGGGCCAGCGGCGCGCCTCGCATCACGAATAGTTAGGGGGAGTGGATCCCAACCAGCAAGTCGGCCAAGCTCAACCACGGGGGGTGCGATTGGGGCGTCGCCCATCATTTCACTCGGAGTGCCGCTGATAACTGGCTCTCCATCTCCGGGCACGACCACTACCCGATCGGCGTACTGGACTACGCGCTCCAGTCGGTGCTCTGCCATGACAACAGTGACATTGAGGTCGTGAACCAAGCGTTGCAATGCCGCTAAAACGTCTTCTGCGGCACCTGGATCAAGTGCTGAAGTTGGCTCGTCCAAGACAAGAATCTTTGGGTGTGAGGTCAGTACAGCGCCTATTGCTACGCGCTGACGTTGACCTGCTGACAATGAAAGTAGCGGCCTGTTTCGGAGTTCGACAAGTCCGAGTAGATCCAGGGTTTCTTCAACTCGTCGGCGCATCACATCAGGTGCCAGCCCCAGGCACTCCATGCCGTAGGCAAGTTCTTCCTCAACAATGTCGGCAACGAAACCACTCATCGGATCCTGCGGAACGACTCCGACAAGATCGGCAAGTTCACGCGGTGGGTTGACCGCGGTATCGCGCCCATCGACGAGAATTCGACCGGCCAAGGTGCCACCGGTGAAATGCGGCACTAAACCGTTGATGGCTCTGAGCAAGGTAGATTTTCCGCTTCCGGTGCGGCCCACAACGAGTACCAACTCACCTTCAGGGATGTACAGATTCACGTCATCCAGCACGGGTGCGGCTGCCCCTGGATAAGTAATTGAAACGTGCTCGAAGGAGATCATGTACCCACCTCGACTGTGTTTTTACTCACTGCTACCCGCGTGTCACGGGGCAGCATAGGTGCGGTGAACGCAGGGGTCGCGGCGATGATTAGGCCGAGTACGGGCACTAGCGGAAGGGCTGGCCAAGTAGGGGGGTTGCTGGGGGTATCAATACCGGCAAGTGTTAGCCAGACAGAGCCCACGAAACAAAATGCAACGACGGCTCCGGCGGTGGCAACCAGCATTTCAGGAATTTCCCACGGATCAGGTCGGTACCTGGTGCGCACAGCAGCACGTGCCGACATCGTTATTGAAATTATGCACACACTCACGCCGGCTACCAGCATCGGCAGGCCAAGTGCTACTGGAGAACCCGCGGAAATTAGTGCGTACGCCCCAATGCAAGCAGCGACCAAACCAATTAGAAGGAGTGCAGAATTCATGCGGCGCTTTGTCGCACTGAGTGCTCCCCGGCGACCATAGCCGCGGGAGTCCATTGCGGCCGCAAGGGTCACTGATTTTTCAAGTGCCCCCTCGAATACCGGCATTGCAGAACCGGCGATGGCGCGAATGCCGGTGGTTGGTCGCCCCCGTAGGCGGCGAGCGGTTCGCACTCGATCGACGTCGGTAACCAACTGCGGAGTAAATGTCATAGCTACCACCACACTCACCCCGAACTCGTAAAGCGCCGCGGGCACAGACTTAAGCAACCTGGTTGGTGAGGCGAGTGAATTTGCAGCCCCGACGCAGATCAAGATGGTGGCGAGCCGCAAGCCGTCATAGAACGCCAAGAGCAGGCTCTCCAAAGTGATGTCACCGCCAATTCGAGCCCCTGATAGCCAAGTTGGCAAAGCCAAGCCCGGTAGCGGCACCAGAATCGTGGTGCCGAAAGCAGCTCCAAGAATCAATTGCACTGCAACGCGGATGACAATTACTGCAACCCCGAGGCGCACGAAGAACATGAACGAGCGCCCCCATGGCGCATCGGGCTTGCGTGCTGATACGACCAACGCCGCCACGGCAATGATGAGACCTAATAGGAGTGGATTAGTGGTGCGACTGGCCGCGGCTGCTAACCCGAGTGCCCATATCCACCAGGCTGCGGGATGTAGCCACCTGGGGTTTGTGAACAGTGATCCGGTCATGAGGCGCGCCTGCGTTGCAGTAGCCAAGCGCCAACTAAGCCAAGGGCAATGATCAAGCCAACTGCGATAAGCGGGATGGGGCTGCCTTTTTCGGTTACCGGTGCAGCAGCGATTGCAATCTCGCTAACCGCCGGCGTCGGCACAATCAATACGTCAGCATCACCATTTGGTGCAAGAGCGGCTGCGCTTATGTCTATGGCAATCGCGCATTCACCAACCGGGTATTCGTCGATTCCGCAGACCAGGCCCTTGTCAACTCGCGGGGTCGCGATTGCCATCAGTGCATCTGCTCCGGATCTGGATTCGGCTATCACCGCGCAGGCACCACGAGCAGGCGGCGGCGATTGACCATCGGGAGCTGTATTCGTCAACCCGGGATCAATAACCATGGCCACTCTGATCTGGCCGGTCGGTTTAGTAACCGTGCCACAAATTCTTTCGAAAGCTAGTGTCGGATCTGTGCGCGGAGGGTAGGTGCTACTGGTGGCGTTGGCGGTAACCGCAAAGCGCCAAGCTTGCACGTCGCCGTCAGCGGGCACGGTGGAGGCGGGGCCAACTTGCGATAAAACCCATTCTCTGTTCGCAACTGTCCAAAAAGTCCAATAGCGGTATGCGGTCTCGGCCCGGGCCGCTGGTGCAAACACCTGAACCGCAAGGCAAATTACGGTGGTGATCACAGCGGCCCGGGCCAAGATGCGCATTACTGCTGGCTCTGCTGCAGGGTGGTGATTAGGTTTATTCCGCCAAAATTCGTCGCTTTAGCGTTGGTGGCCTTACTGACCATCAGTAATAATCCGAGGGCGCCAGGTGAAGCCTCGCCATCTGGAACCCCGTAAGCGGACGCATTAGCCGCCAACGTCGCGGTACCTCTGGTTACCGCCTGCTTGCCAGTGGCACTGGCAACGAAACCGAGGATCGAGAATGCAGTTGATGAGAAATCGCTGCCGGCGCCGAATGAATTCGGCAACGCACCGTCCTTCATTATCGCGTTTGCGAGATAGCTACCGGCATTACTTGCCGTAGTTGCACCGCAGGTCGGATTCGGGCTGAGTGTCTGCGCTCCACCGACTATCAGCCCGGCGGTAAGGCCGGTGAATGCCTGGGAGGTTGATTGTGCATTCGCAGCCCCAGGTTTTTGGAAAGCGAGGCCACCACCGCTTGCGCACGAGAGTTTTACTGATGTCAGGTACTTGCCAGCCCTGACAATCGCCGAGGCACTGCCATTTGGCTTCAGTGCTTTTACCGCGACCAGCACCAAACCGGTCGAACTAGAATCCGAGGGCGACGCGCTAAACCAGGGCCATCCACCATCCTTGTTCTGCTGCTTGGTTAACCAGGCGGCGGCGGAGCCGGCGCTCGCTGTCTGATTTACGGAAGACAAGGCAGTGAGTGCTAGTGCCGTGGAATTGGTATCAGGGCCGGTGTAATTAACTGGATCAGATTCGTCACAGGCTTTGGTGGTATCGGGTCGGTAGGCCTGGAAGCCACCATTAGCGCACTGCTGCTTGAGCAGCCAGGTGATTGCTGCTTTGTTTGGTTTAAC
>CAMBQX010000185.1 GCA_945870085.1 Bifidobacterium breve
AGTTATTCCACATATTCCCAGCAAGGGCGATCAGGGTTATGCCAATCATGCGCATAGACCACACCATGCCATCGTTCACTTCGAGGCCGAGCAGGCCTAGAAATGCTGCGGGAAGAATTATGAGGAATAGGGCTGAGGCCCCAAAGACAATAGATCCAGCTTTGAGAGTCGTACGCAGTGCTGAGTAGTGCATAGAAAAGAGCCTACAACTTCTCCCTAAAAGCCACTAGCCTTTGGTCCATGGAGTTACTTCGCAAGGTATTTCAAATCATTCTGGGCGCAGCCCTTGCCTACGCTGGCTTCACTCACTTAACAACTAACCGCACTGAGTTTCAAGCACAAGTCCCCACCATCTTGCAGGGCCAAGCTGACTTTGTTGTCGTCGCATCCGGTGTAGTTGAGATACTTCTTGGTATCTCACTAATTGTTTTATTCAAATACCGCACCTACGTTGGTTGGATCGTGGCCGCATTCTTTATTGCGGTCTTCCCCGGCAACATCTCCCAGTACATCAACGGCACGGATGCATTTGGATTAGACACTGATCAAGCACGTGCCATCCGCCTGCTCTTTCAACCCTTACTAGTTATCTGGGCACTATGGAGCACAGGTGCGTGGGCTAGCTACCGCGCCAGAAAAACACACCATGAAAGCTAAGACCAAAAATGGTTTCGAGCCGAAAATCTGCCAACGCTGCAATCGTCCATTTGAGTGGCGTAAGAAATGGGCTCGCGATTGGGAGAACGTGAAGTATTGCTCAGAGAGATGTAAAGCGGGGTAGGGCCCTTACGGTGCTTCGAGTTGATTAGACATCGGTTTCCAGATCTATTTACCCGTTATCTTTTCATTGGTTGGGTCATACATGGGCCGAAGTGAAGTAGTGGCCGGCACTTTGACCCCGGCCACCTCGACCTCCCAGTTTCCAGTTGCTAGGTAATCTGCGGTGATTGGCTCGGTTGCATCCACCATCGCCAGCCCAACGGCACCACCGAGGGTGTGACCGTAACTAGCGGCGCGCACATAGCCAACGACCTCGCCACTTCGCAGCAAGATTTCACCGTGGTAGAGCAAGGGCAGTGGGTCTAGGAGTTTGACCTGCACGAGTCGCCGATGAAGTGGGCCGGAGTTCTTTTGCTTCAGGGCGGCGTCACGCCCAATGAAATCACTGGCCTTATCCCAGGCAACTGCAAATCCAAGGCCAACTTCGAGCACAGAGTCGGTGTTGTCGATGTCATGGCCAAAGTCGCGGTAACCCTTTTCCATTCGCAGGCTCGCGAGGGCTTTGAGCCCACAATGCACGAGTTCGACTTGCTGGCCCACTTCGCATAGGCGCTCATAGGCGTGAACCGCTTGCTCCGTTGGGACATAAAGCTCATAGCCGAGCTCGCCCACGTAGGTGATGCGCACACACAGTGCTCGAGCGAATCCAAGGTCAATCTCGCGCGCGGTGCGAAACGGAAATGCGCTGTTTGACATATCCGCTGTGGTCGCAGCCTGCAGGAGATCGCGGGCAAGTGGGCCATGAATATTGAATTGGGCGTAGCCTGAAGTTACGTCGGTCACGGTGGCGGCAAAGTCTTTGCCGTGGCGCGTTAACCATTGAAGAACTTGTCCGTGGGCGGTATCAGAGGCCACCACGAAGAACTTATTGGCCGTAAGTTTGGTGACAGTGAGGTCGGCGTGGATATTGCCTGAATCGTTGAGCCACTGGGTGTAGGTGATAACGCCGTCGGCGCCATCGACAGCGTTCGCTGACACGTAGTCAAGAAGGGCTCCGGCTTTTTCACCTTGCACCAAGAACTTCGACATGAAGCTCATGTCCATTAACCCGACGCCCTCGCGGATGGCGCGGTGCTCGGCGGCCCAGGACTCAAACCAGTGCGGCCGGCCCCAAGTGAGTTCACCCGTCTTGGGGATTTCACCGGGTGGGGCATACCAATCGGCGCCCTCCCAGCCGCTGACATCGCGGAAGTAAGCCCCGCGCTCTTTGAGCAGGTGATGAATAGGTGAGCGCTTAACACCGCGGGCGGTCGTGACAGTGCGGCCGGGGTAATGGGTTTGATAAACCAGACCGAGGGTTTCAACCGTGCGCTCGGCACGGTACTGCGGGTTTCGTTGGTGGGGGAGTGCACGATTGACATTGAAACCGGTGACATCAACATCGGGCTTGCCGTTAATGATCCAGTTCGCAACAACGCGACCGACACCACCACCGGTTAGGATACCAACGGAGTTCATGCCGGCGGCAACAAAATAGTTGCGGATGCCCGGAGCCTCACCGATGAACGGCTGCAAGTCTGGGGTGAATGATTCAGGCCCGCAGAAGAACTTTCGGATTCCGGCTTCGAGTGAAATTGGCACCCTTTGCATTGCCCGCTCCAGGTAAGGGCCCATGCGATCCCAGTCCGGTGGGATTTCACCGAAGGAGAAGTCCTGCGGAATTGAATCCACATTCCACGGCGCACATACCGGCTCAAAGAGGCCGATCATCAAGCCGCCACCCTCCTCGCGGTAGTAGGCGTGCGCGGATGGGTCCTCGAATACGGGAAGTGTCGAGTCGATACCGGCGATGGTGTCGGTGATCAAGTAGTAATGCTCGGCGGCCTGCAGCGGAATGTTTACCCCGTGTGCTTGGCCGAATTGGCGAGCCCACATCCCGGTGCAGTTGACGACGTAGTCGCATTCAATGTCACCGAGTGCAGTTGTTACTGATTGCACTCGCTCGTCGGTCGCCTTCACCCCGGTTGCGGTGACTTCTTCAAAAATCTGCACCCCATTCGCACGAGCCCCTTTAGCCAACGCCATCGTGACGTCAACCGGGTTTACCCGCCCGTCATCGGGTACATAGAAGCCGGCTTCCAGCCCGTTGATGTCGGCAATCGGAAATCGCTCGGCAATCTCGCGCGGGCTGATCTCATGGACCTCTAACCCGCACAGTCGATTGAATGCGGCGACCCGTCGGTACTCCTCAAGGCGGTCTTTATCCGCTGCGGCTTCAATGAATCCGACGGCACTGAACCCGGTGGCTTGGCCGGTCTTGGCTTCTAGCTCGCGATAAAGCTGCCGGGTGTAAAGGCGCATCTGCATTGAAGTTTCGGAGAAGGAGCCAAAGCAGGTCATGAGCCCTGCGGCATGCCACGTTGTGCCGGATGTCAACCTGTCGCGCTCGAGAAGTACGACGTCGGTCCAGCCGGCGTCGGCCAGGTGGTAGGCCACCGAACAGCCGATCACCCCTCCGCCAACTATGACCACCCGAGCCCGGCCGGGTAGCTGGGCCTTCGAGGGGGCTGCTGAGGTCATATCTGAGGATGGCATAAGGCGGGTCACTTGTGCACGCGGGTATGGATATCGTCGCGGAGGTGGCGAAGTTAGAGTTGTCACATGGCCCTAATCGAATCCATCATCGCCCGCGAAATCCTCGACTCCCGTGGTAATCCCACGGTCGAGGTTGAAATCCTGTTAGACGACGACACCGTGGCTCGGGCCGCCGTGCCGTCTGGTGCATCAACCGGTGCTTTTGAGGCCGCAGAACTACGCGATGGTGATGCCCGTTACGGAGGTAAAGGGGTAATGCAGGCCGTAGGCAATGTCGAGGACGAAATTGCACCTGAGCTTTTGGGTCTTGAGGCCACCGATCAACGCTTGATTGATCAGGTCATGATTGACCTTGACGGCACGCCCAATAAGGCGCGCTTGGGTGCCAATGCGATCTTGGGGGTTTCACTCGCTGTTGCAAAGGCTGCCGCCATTTCGGCCGG
>CAMBQX010000186.1 GCA_945870085.1 Bifidobacterium breve
CGGCACGATCCTTTCTAAGCAAGAGGGTGAGGATTACCACGACTTAATCGAATGGGCCGGCACCCAGCCCTGGTCGAACGGCAAAGTCGGCCGGTTAGGTGTTTCGTACTTAGCGCTCTCGCAATATCGAGCTGCAGCGGAGCAACCACCGCATTTGGCGGCGATCTGCCCATGGGAGGGCTTCTCGGATGTCTATCGCGATTTCGCCAAGCCCGGTGGCGTGCGCGAGCACGGGTTCTTTGCGATGTGGGGGAAGATCACCAATAAATCCGGACGCACCACCGAGGATTTGTACGCGCAGGCGTTGAGCCGACCAGAACTCGATGACTGGTGGAAATCTCGGATGCCTGAGCTTTCGCGCATCAACGTGCCGATGTTGGTTTGCGGCAGCTTCTCCGATCACCTGTTGCATACCCGCGGATCCTTCGAGGCATTTCGCCGAGTCTCATCAAAACAGAAATGGATCTGGACCCACCGCGGCGGCAAATGGGGTGTGTTCTACGGAGATGAAGCCAAGGCCACGCAGCTGCGCTTCTTCGAGCACTTCTTGGCTGGCGCCGATAACGGGTGGGATCAAGTGCCACCGGTGCGAATCGCCATACACGAAACCGGCGACGCACCCGCTGAGATTCGAATGGCGGCCGAATGGCCTCCCCCCGGTGTCACCTGGAGCTCACTGCACCTTCGCGCTGGTGGGCAACTTGCTGAGAACCCAGAGACTTCCGATACGTCAATGGTGTTTGTAAATGCGGATGGTTCTTTGAAATTTAGGTGGCAGGTGCCGGTGGCCTGTGACCTCATTGGCCCAATGACATTTAATGCTGATGTCAGCCTCGAGGGCACCAACGATGCGACTTTCCTCGCGGCGGTCAGGCTAATTCGCGATGGAGCTGAAGTCCCCTTCGAAGGGTCTTATGGATTTGGCCGCGATGTCATCACGCATGGCTGGCACCGGCTCGCGCACCGTGAGCTCGACTCAGAACTGTCGACTTCGTGGCAACCTGTGCACACCCACGCCAAGGCCGAACCATTTAGCCCCGGCGAGATAGTGCCTATAACCGTGGCGCTCTTGCCGCAGGCCACCAGGTTGCGGGCCGGTGACGTCTTGGAGCTAGAACTGCGTTCACAGTGGTTGTTCGCATTAAACCCCTTCACCGGGCAACTGCCAGCTCGCTATGCCGCGTCGTCAACCGGGTCAACGCGGTTGCACCTAGGTGGCTCACATTTGGCTGAACTGCGTATTCCAGTGGCCGGAGGATAAATGATGCAAGAAGCACAACCCCATCCAACGAGACCAATGATTGACGGCGTTACGCGGATGCCGATGCGCAAGCTTCTTTTATTAGTTGCATGTCAGACAGTGGCTTTGGCTTTGATCCTTGGCGTCAGCGGTGTACTAGAAGGTGGCCTTAGCTTTGTCCACACTTTGCTTGTTCCGCCGTTGGTCACCTACGTATTGATTGTCGCGCAGCCGGGGCTACCGGGAAGCCGCCCACTTCGAGTGCTCGGTGGCTACGTTGTAGCTGGAATTTTTGGTATCGGCCTGTCAATATTGCCGTTCCCAGGCACGGTCTTGGGGGTTGTCGCCGGCGCTATCGTATTGTTTCTGTTCTATATATTGGGTGTTTTTCATGCTCCCGCTTTCGCCGTGCCATTTGCTGCGATCATGGCCGGCTATGCCTTATCAGATGCCCCGAAAGCTTTTGGGATCCTGATGATTTACACGGTGTTGGTTATTGGCCTGGCACTAGCCACTAATCGTTTGCTCGACTACCGCTCCTACCCAGAAAAATGGTGGTAGTCGAGGTTTCAGGCCTGAACACCAAGTACGCAGGCGGCAATGAGCATGAGCACGCCGCCAACGCGATAAACCATTGTCATGGTCGGCCTCGTATACCAACGGGTGTCACCGGCTTTTGGTTCGCGGGCAACTAGCCCGAATAGTGCGAGCAAGAAGCCAGGCACCGCCATCAAGAGGAATTGCATCTGGGCGAACTCAGGTACGTCGCCGAAGGCATTGCTCAAAATCACCGAAACAAGCAAGCCGAAAGCAAGCATAATTACAAACAGCGGAACCCCGTCTGGGATAACTTGCCATAGGGCCGGTGAGTTCTTGAAACGGTGCGCAAGTAAGGCGAGTAACCCGGGTAGCAGGAATAACAGGGCCGCAACCCAAAGTTGCCAAACATTTCCAACAAATGCGGCGGCGATAAACAAGAAGGCACCGGCTCGCACGAAAGCTGAAATAACCTGCTGAGTGGTACTGGGATCGGGAAGATTGGTTGGCGAAAGGGCGCGCATCCGCCCTGGCACCTTGCGGGCCGCGGCTTCTTCCAGCAGCACTTTTAGGAGGAGTGAAATAAGTGCGACGAGCCCAAGCAATCTGGCTTGCTCGGCAATCGGGAAGTCAAGTGCGCCCAGAGTTGGTAGCGCCTGAACGATCGCAATTGTCGTCCAGGCACCGATCAGTGGCACGACCACTAGGTCGGTAAGGCGCTCCCAGGTTGCCGCGCTACCACTGGTGCGTCTCCGGCGAATATCGCGGAAACTCGCAGCAATAAGGCCTGGGCCCACCACGATCAAGCCGACTCCCAGCAAAGTTCTAACGCTTGAGGCGTCGACTATCCCACCCGATAGCGCGACCACAACGGCAAATGCGACCGAACCAATAAGGCCGGCGAGTGCATCGAAGACGCCGAGTACTAGCAGCGGAATCATGAAAGCGAGCACAGCGGGCTCGGCCCGACCACCGACACTTACGGCCGCGAAAACACCAAGAAGCAAGGCGGCCAAGGGCAGCAGCAGGCTGAAACTGCCGGTGAAGGCGCGAAGTGGTGCGGCATCGGTGAAAGTGCGGCTGAGCAGTGGGCTGAATTTGGCGACCACAGCTCCTACACCGCTTAGGGCCAACGCCGCACCGGCACGCCCTTGCAGGCTTGCCACGTGAAGTTCATCAAGTTCAGCAAGTTCAGCGGTGCTACCACGCACCGCGGTATCGATACCATCACCGCTAGGCCCACCCGGTGCATCTGGGGAAGACTCACGACCTGAACCGGCGAGCCCAACACTTGCGACTGTAGCTACGGTCAACGCAGCAATAGAAGTCGCAACGACCGCAGCCGGTGCTTCAAGGGGTACGACCAACGGATACGCGGGTACTTTGGGGTTTGATGAGATTACTGGAATTTTGAGCCCCGCTGTGGATGCGTTATTGGTTTTCGAAGCGATAGTGCCATCTGCAGATAATGCGACACCGGTTGCCTGTTGTACTGGATTACCTGCGGAATCCACTGCTTCAAGTACCAACGTGTGATCACCAGCGGGAAGGTCACTTGGCAACACCGATGACAGCGAAAGAGAACCATCGGCATCGGCAATTGCTTCGCCGATAAGTTGCGGCGTCGAGAAGATAAAGAGTGTGGCGCGGCTGCTAGGTAGTAGGCCGCTGGCTTCGACGCTCACGCCGGCGCCACCAGCTGACGCCCCTAGCTCCGCATCGATTGAGATAGTCACTTGGGCTGATCCTGAGTCGGCATTTGCATCAACGGGCTCATCAACGGACGCGTCGCTCGACTCATCAATTGACTCTTCACTCGACTCTTCACTCGACTCGTCGGTTGCTTCTTCGTCGGTTGCTTCTTCGTCGGTTGTTTCTTCGTCGGTTGTTTCTTCGTCGGTTGCTTCTTCGTCGGTTGCTTCTTCGTCGGTTGCTTCTTCGTCGGTTGCTTCTTCGTCG
>CAMBQX010000187.1 GCA_945870085.1 Bifidobacterium breve
CACCGGCTCGAGTGTCGTCCCATTCGGCCCGTGGCCCGGCGGAGAGCCCAGGTGGCAGGTCCTGTACATAAAGTAGATGACCCACCTCCGGATCGCGGGCAACGGTTTCACAAATTTTCGCAACAGCCTCGGTGTCAGCCCAGACCGAATTGGTGTGATCAAGTGGATTGGTTGCGGTCGCCGTCATGGGAAGTAGTGCGGCAAGCTCCTGCAGGGTCTCCGCACTGAAATCAGCAAGTATCGTGCCGGCATCCTGGGCCAAGTCTGCCGCTAGGGTTGCGTCACCACCGGAGCAGGTGACAACCGCGGCGCCGCGAGGGTCACGTCGACCAACCGCCAGCGCTCGCGAAGTTTCAATTAGTTCTGCGGGCTGTCTAACTAAAATCCCACCGGCTTCTTGGATAAGTGCCTCAAATACCCGTTGATCACCGGCAACCGCAGCCGTATGAGCGGCCCCGGCCGCCAATCCGCGCTCACTTCGCCCAGCCTTAAGGACGACCACGCGCACGTCGTTGCTTGCGCAAGCAGCCAAAGCCTGGGTGAGTCGGGCACCGTCACCATCGTTTTCCAGGTAGGCGCCGATAACTCGAACACCATCGGTGGTGGCAAGTGACGAAATGAGTGCGGCGGCATCAACCACCGCAGAATTACCAACAGAGAAAATCGAATGAAGTCCGAGACCTTGGCGATGGGCGAGCAACACCACCCCAACATTGCCACTCTGGGTGATGAGTGCGATTGGCCCGGAAACCTCAGGTAGTACGGCAGCATCTCCCCAGACGGCGGCGCGTGCGGGCACTGACACGTAGCCGTTGCCATTTGGCCCGATGACCGGGAGATCACCAGCGGCAGCCACCAGGGCTGCCTGCGCCTCAATATTCCCTATTTCTGCGAAGCCAGCGGCAAAGACAACCGCCCCGCCGCAGCCAAGTTGCCTTGCGGCTGTTAGGTATCCCGGCACTGAGTCGGCTGGCGTTGCGATGACAACAACATCGACGGGCTCATCGAGGTCACCGATGCTGGGTACACAATCAAAACTCAAGACTTCTTTCCGATTTGGGTGTACCCCGATGACGGTGCCGGCATAACCATTGCGAATTAGGTTCAGCAAAGTGTTGTGCGCATACGAGCCGGGGCGATCGGTTGCGCCGACAACGGCAATTGAGCGGGGATTAACTAGCCGAGATATATCCATTTTGGGTTTAAGTCCGATCAGGTGAGCATTGATTTAACGCCGCGACGCTCGAGTGAGCGGGCTACCACCAGTCGCTGGATCTCAGACGTGCCCTCCCAGATTCGATCGACTCTCAGTTCGCGCCAGAATCTTTCGGCAGCGGTGGTACGCATGTATCCACGACCGCCGAAGATCTGCACTGCGCGGTCGGCACAGCGTCCGGCCGCCTCCGAACAAAAAAGTTTGGCCATCGATGCTTTGCCATGGACAAGTTTGGGGTCGGCCCCGGCATCGGTTAATCGGGCGACTTCTAGGCCGAGGAGACGCCCTGCGGCTGCATCAGCTGCACTGTCAGCCAGCGGGAAACTCACCCCTTGGTGATCAATGAGTCTGGCACCACCTTGTTCTCTGTTAACAGCCCAATCAACTGACTCTTCGATAAGGCGCTGCATCGCTCCAATGCAGCGGGCAGCAATTCCCAATCTTTCCTCCGTGAACCAAAGCCGCTGCAAATCTTCGCCGTTGCCCAAGCCGCCGAGGATGTCAGAATCGGTCAGTTCAACATCGGTGAATCTCATGGTTGGGTGCCCGTGGGGGTAGTTGTGGGTGAAAGGTACGTCAGCAATTATTTCCACCCCCGGCGCATCAGCAGGTACCGCGAAAAGGGTAGGCAGTAGTTGACCACCTTCCGCTGCCATCGCCATGACGACGATCACTTTCGCGACCGAACCAAAAGTCACAAACCATTTCTCGCCGTTAAGTAACCATTTACCGGCGCCGACCCTTACCGCTCTTGTCGTTATTCCTGAGGGGTCACTTCCAGCGTCAATTTCGGTTACCGCATAGGCATCGTGGAGTTCACCCCGAAGGGCGGGTTTGAGCCAGCGCTCGATCTGCTCTGGTGAGCCGGCCTTCCAAACGTTGTAGGCGTTGGGGATGTACCACGAGACCCCGTTGGTGGAGCGTCCAAATTGTTCTTCCACGAGAAACCACTCGGTGGCGGTCCAACTATTGCCACCGTGCTCTGCTAAGTGCAACCCACCGTGTAAACGAAGTTCGAGCGCTCGCTGGGCTATCTCACGCTGGGTTGCCACCGGCAAAGGGCCGCCGGCGAGTTCGGCGGTGACTTCATGTGGGATCAGGAGTTCATTGACGAAAGTTGCCGCGCGCTCACTTAACTCGGCAAGGTGCCTTGGGTCACTCTGGTCGGGGGCTTTAGCCATCGTGCTCTCTCTCCTACACTAGTGCGCAGTTTCAACAGCAGCCTAACCTGAATGACCGTTCAAGAACCTCCAACGTCGAGATTTTTCGCTGGGAGGCTCATATTGGTGAGGAGCTCGATGGCAAAAGCGGCCTTGGCGGCAAAAGCGCCCGAGGAGCGGCGCGAGCGAATCCTGCGCGCCACCATCGCGGTCGTGCGGGAACGTGGGTTTGCCGGTGCCCGGGTCACTGATATTGCGGTGGAGGCAGGTACTTCCCAGGGTCTGGTGCTTTATCATTTTGGATCATTGGCGGGGGCATTTGCGGCGAGCCTGACTCTGCTTGAGGATGAGTTCTACGAGGAGCTGGAGCGCAATCTCAGTGAAGTAGTTGGCCCGGTACCGCGGCTGCGGCATATAGCTGAGCTCGGGGCCGGGCATGGCCCGGCGGTTGGGGATTGGCGGCTTTGGCTCGAGCTGTGGGTGCGGGCTATTCGCGATGATGATGCCCGTGCCGCTCGTGAATCTTTGGATACCCGGTGGCGAGGGGCACTGCGCCAGGTGGTTGACGAAGGCCTGGCCGCGGGGGTATTTGCCGCCAGCGATCCAAAAGCCTCGGTGCTGCGCCTGGCCGCCTTAATGGATGGCCTAGCTATCCAGTTGGCCTTGGCCGACCCGGGCATGACCACGGGGAAATTCACCGAATTATGGTGGAAATCTGCGGTATTAGAACTTGGGATTTCCCCGGTAAATGCCACGCCTGGTTCGCAAGGGGGCCCGAAGAAAAATTAAACTCGCACCCGAGGTACTTGCTGAATGGTCAGTCAGGATGTTATCCTCTGGTAATCCTGAACGAGTGTTCAGGATAAAAGGGTGTGGGAGATGTTCGCGAACAAGCGCATAGGCGCCAGTATTGACCAAACTTCAGCGCGGGCACACCTGTTGTTGAATTTCACTGATTTCAGTAATTTCGAAGACCGTCCCATACCGATGATGGTTCGTGGTGATGGCTGCGAAGTAATTGATTCGAATGGGCGCCGCTACCTAGATGGCCTCTCCGGCTTATTTTGCACCAACCTTGGCCATGGGTACGGAACTGAAGTAGGCGAGGCGGCCCAGCGTCAACTTTCCGAAATGGTTTTCTCGCCAAATTGGTCACTCACTCACCCCTCGGCGGTACACCTGGCGCAGCGATTAACGAAGGCCGCTGAGCCACTTGGCATGACCAGGCTCTTCTTAACGAGCGGCGGCGGCGAGGCCGTTGAAGCCGCCTGGAAACTTGTGCGCCAGTGGCACCTCGCCAATGGGCAGCCGCAGCGACATAAGGCAATCGCACGCGACCTCGCCTATCACGGCACTTC
>CAMBQX010000188.1 GCA_945870085.1 Bifidobacterium breve
GGCAACCAGCACGCGGGGTTTGGGGTCAAGTTGGGTAATCGCTCGCACAATCGTGGCGGTGCCATCGACGCGGCTATTTAAGATTTCGCGCTTGTACTCTTCAGTCCAGCGGTGGTCGCCGACGCCAGCGCCAGCTAGGTGAATGACCGCTTCGGTACCCGCTAAGCCCACTAGGTCAACGGTGCCGGCGGCAACATCCCAGGTGACTTCATCAGGTGCAGCTGCCGGACGCCGGACCAGGCGCAGTACCTCATGGCCTTGGGCGCGCAGGTGAATTACCAGAGCTGAACCGATGAGCCCCGAAGCTCCGGTGATTGCGATCTTCATGAAATCACAGGCCTAGTTCGGCTTCGAATGACGCCTCTTCGAGTCGCTGGCGCATTGTGCCTAAGAAGCGGGCGGCATCAGCACCATCAATAATCCGGTGATCGTAGGACAGCGCGAGATAAACCATCGACCGGATTGCGATGACATCTTGCCCGGTCGCATCGGTCACAACAATCGGCCGCTTAACGACGGCACCGGTGCCAAGGATCGCAACTTGGGGAAGGTTGATTATTGGAGTATCGAAAAGGGCGCCGCGGCTACCGGTGTTGGTCACGGTGAAGGTGCCGCCGCTGAGTTCATCAGGGCTGACTTTGTTCGTGCGGGTGCGCTCAGCAACATCTGCGATGTGGCGCGCGAGCCCGGCGATGTTTAAGTCACCGGCCCGCTGGATCACCGGCACGAGGAGACCACGCTCGGTATCGACCGCGATACCTAGGTTCTCGGAATCGTGGTAGGTGATGGTGCCTTCGGCCATATCGATCGAGGCATTTACCTGCGGGTATTGCTTTAGGGCCTCAACCGCGGCTTTGCAGAAGAACGGTAAGAAGGTGAGTTTCACCCCTTCTCGCGCTTCGAACTCGTTCTTAACTCGATTACGAAGGCTGGCGATGAGGCTGACATCAACTTCAATGACGGTCGTCAATTGCGCAGATGTTTGGAGGGATTCAACAAGGCGTTCGGCAATTACCTTGCGCAGCCGCGGCATTTTTTCAGTGCGGCCTCTTAGCGGTGAGGCCGGTGGGGTGGCTGCCGTTACAGGCGTTGCTGAAACTGGTGCGGCGGCCGCCGCCACGACCGGGGCAGCTTTGAACTGCGCGGCGTCGAGCACATCTTGTTTGCGGATGCGCCCGCCGACACCGGTGCCGGTCAAGGTGGCTAGGTCAATATCGTTTTGGGCGGCTAGGCGGCGCACCAGTGGGGTGACGTACGCGTCGGTTAACTCGGCGACCTCGGCAGGTGCTTCAGCAACCGGTGCTACTGCAACTGCAACCGGTGCTACGGCAACTGGCGCGACAGCGACTGAGGCACTGGCGACTGAGGCACTGGCACCGGTGGCAATACGACCAAGTTCACTCCCCACCGCAACGGTTTGATCCTCGCCCACGGTGATGGCGACCAAAGTGCCACTGGCAGGTGCCGGGATCTCGGTATCGACTTTGTCGGTGGAGATCTCCAAGATCGGCTCATCGGCCGTAACTTGATCACCCACCTGCTTTAACCAGCGGGTGACGGTGCCCTCGGTGACACTTTCGCCGAGTGCGGGCAAAGTGATGCTGATTTCGGTTGCGCCTTGGGCGCTATTTGGAGCCTGTGTCGGTACGGCCGGTGCTGCGGGTGTTTGGGCTGCCGCCGGGGGCTCACTAGCCGCAGGAGCGCTGGGTGCCTCACCTGGAGCAGGTGCTGTTGCGTCACCGGCCGCGCCGATAACGGCTAGTTCTGCACCGACGAGCACGGTTTCGTCCTCCTGAGCGCGAATCGCAAGAAGGACACCAGCGGCAGGGGATGGAATTTCGGTGTCGACTTTGTCGGTGGATACTTCAAGCAATGGCTCATCAGCTGCGACGGTGTCGCCAACTTGCTTTAACCAACGCGTGACGGTGCCCTCGGTCACGCTCTCGCCGAGCTGCGGCATAGTGACTGAGACAGTCATAATGGTTGGTCTCCTGTCGGTTTTAAGCGTGGGAATGCAGTGGCTTGCCGGCTAAAGCCAGATGGGCTTCGCCCATGGCCTCGTTTTGGGTTGGGTGGGCGTGGATCAGCGTTGCTACATCCTCGGGGTGGGCTTCCCAGTTCACGATTAATTGCGCTTCACCAATTTGCTCGCCCATCCGCGAACCAACCATGTGAACCCCAACAACAGGGCCATCAATGACGCTAACGAGCTTGATGAACCCGGCGGTACCAAGGATCTGGCTCTTGCCATTGCCGCCGAGGTTGTATTCATAGACCTTAGTCTGATCACCGTACTTTGCGCGGGCCTCGACTTCGGTGAGGCCAACACTGGCAACCTCAGGTTCACAGTAGGTGACGCGGGGGATGTTGACATCGGCTATTACCATCGGGTTCAACCCGCCGATCTCCTCAGCGATAAAGATGCCATGCTGGAAGCCGCGGTGGGCGAGCTGCAGGCCAGGGGTGATGTCACCGGCCGCATAGACACCAGCAACGTTGGTGCGCAGGCGATCATCAACAAGAACCCAACCGCGCTCCATCGCAATGCCTTGCTCTTCGAATCCCATGTCCGATGCATTTGGCCCACGGCCAACGGCAACTAGCAGGAGATCTGCATCGAGGGTGGTGCCGTTTTCAAGAGTGACATGTACACCGGCATCGTCTTGGGTTGCCGATGCGAACTTAATCCCGGTCGAGAAATTAATCCCGCGCTTGCGGAAAGCGCGCTCAAGGGCTTTCGAGCACGCCTCATCCTCATTAGGTACCAGGTTAGGTAGGCCTTCAACGATGGTGACTTCAGAGCCAAATGAGCGCCAGACGCTGGCAAACTCAACACCAATCACGCCACCACCCAAAACGATGACGCGCTCGGGTACGTAATCAAGGTCTAAAGCCTGATCGGAGGTCATGATGCGCCCGGTGATTTCAAGGCCCGGCAAAGTTCGCGCATATGATCCGGTTGCAAGTACCACGTTCTTGCCGATGTAATTCTCGCCGTTAACTTCGACCGTGTTGGGTGCGACCAATCGGCCGGCACCTTCAACCAGCGTCACGTTGCGGCTCTTGATTAAACCTTGTAGCCCCTTATAAAGGCGGCCGACGACGCCATCTCGATATTCGTTGACCTTCGGCATGTCGATGCCTTCGAATATCGCTCGCACCCCAAAGGCTTCGCTCTCCTTGGCGCTATCGGCTACTTCAGCCGCATGTAGTAAGGCCTTGGTTGGGATGCAGCCCCGGTGCAGGCAGGTGCCACCTAATTTGTCCTTGTCTATCAAGATGACCGACATGCCCAGCTCTGCGGCCCGGAGGGCGCAGGCGTAACCACCACTACCGCCGCCAAGTATCACCAGATCGGCAGTGGGCACGTCGAACTCCTATCGGCTATGGGTTCTGTGGTTGTACCCCTTATCCTGCCGCAAGCCCTTTGGCGACCTGCACGAAGGTGCGCACCGCCGCCCCGGTTCCGCCCTTTGGGGTGTAGCCATAAGGACCCTTCTCATTAAAGGCCGGTCCGGCGATATCAAGATGCACCCAGGGCTGGCCGTCGGGGATGAATTTGTTCAGGAAAACCCCGGCCGAGAGCATCCCACCGAGGCCATCGCCGATATTGGCGATATCGGCTGTCGCAGAGTCCAAGGTGGCCAGCAGATCCTCGGGAAGGGGCATTGGCCACATCGCCTCACCACCAGCCTCGGCGCCCGCGCAAACCTGCGCCCGTGCA
>CAMBQX010000189.1 GCA_945870085.1 Bifidobacterium breve
CTTATGTCAGGTTGTGCCGATAATGCACATTATGTCACTAAGGAATCTAAGATAGCGAGGCCATCCGCAGCCCGGGTTTCGATTGCCTTTTGCCGGGTTGGGTGTTCCAATTAACTCAGCGGCCCATCTTGGCTCCGCTAGCGTTTTCACATTTACTGACGCAAAAGACGTAAACCTGATGCCAAATATTGATGTTGTTACCCCAGTAAGTTCAGCGCCATCTGATCGGCTAGCACTCGGTGTTGGCCTGGTGCGGCCGGGTGTGGCAGGTATCGGAGGCACCCTAAATCCCTCAGTATTTTGCACCCCTGGGTGTTGTTTTGAGGGTACTGAAGAGTAATCCCCTCTCCTTTACTAGGTTGAATCTACGCATTTACATTTTTTGCAGGAGAAGTCAAGCAGCGCATCTGCTGCAGGGGCTGTAGTTACTCCTTTCACCCCCTAAACCACCTCGCCGGCACCCTTGACATCCAGAAAGATCAGTGTATATTGAGTCAATGGACACTGAATTATTTCTTAGCCGGGTTGCAAGATTTGCCGCTTTGGGCGATCCCGTGCGCCTGGCCATCGCTGATCTTTTACGCGATGATGACTGCTCGCCCGACACATTGGCGGCAAAGATTCAGATCCCTGGCAACCTGCTGGCCCATCACCTCAAGATCTTGACCGAGGTGGGCCTGATAAGCAGAACTCGATCCCAGGCCGATGGCCGCCGCACCTATTTGCACCTTGAGCTGGACGGGTTCGATGACCTCCTGCCAACTGCCTCATCAATCAAAACCCGCCGCGTGGTATTTGTCTGTACCGAGAACTCCGCCCGCTCGGTAATGGCTGAGGCAATCTGGCGGGACGCTAGTTCTGTTCCGGTAAGTTCTGCTGGCACGGATCCCGCATTTCGGATCAATCCACGTGCACGCACTGCGATTCGTCGGGCAGGTTTACTGCTCGAGCAAACAGAGCCGCGTGACCTAGATGAGGTCTTAAAGCCATCAGATTTAATCGTCTCGGTCTGCGATGGCGTGAATGAGAAGTTAGTAAATCGTTCAAATTCGCACCTGCATTGGTCCATCGCAGATCCGGCCCGAGTTGGTAGTGATGCCGCATTTGCGCAGACGTTTGACGAGATTCGAGGCCGCGTATTGACCCTAGTCCCCCATGTTCATACTCCAACCCGAAAGAAGAGGAAATCCGCATGAATGACAGCACTCGACGCGAGGATTTATCACTGGAACAGCAGCAGGTGCTGCGCGCCGCGGCATCTCGTTTACAACGTGAGTTTGATGGTGTGTTCGCCGCAGAAACAATCGAGCGATTCTTGCACACCTCATACGATGAATTTGCAGGTCGCTTCACCGTTGTTACGTGGCTACCACTATTTGCCGAGCGCTTCGCTCGCGAACGGCTCTTCGCGCTGGCGCGAGTTGAAGGTAAATCAACAGACAGCCGGCCAATAGTGCTATTCCTGTGCGTGCACAATGCTGGACGTTCCCAGATGGCTATGGGCTTCCTCAAGGCTCTCGCTGGCGATCGCGCCATTGCTTGGTCGGGTGGGTCCGAGCCGGGTAGCCAGGTCAACCCCGCGGCGATCGAGGTAATGGCAGAGGTGGGCATTGACATCTCAGGTGAATTTCCGAAGCCATGGACCGACGAGATAGTTCGTGCCGCCAATGCGGTCATCACTATGGGTTGTGGCGACGCCTGCCCCATCTTCCCGGGCAAGAAATATGAGGACTGGATTCTCGAGGATCCCAGGGGCCTCGACCTCGATGCGATACGCCCTATTCGCGATGAAATTAAGCAGCGAGTAACAAATCTACTTGCTGAGCTTGGTGTCTTCGTCTAGTTCTCGCTAGACCGAAGCCAATTCTTCGAGGCTTGGGCAGGAGCACACCAGGTTGCGGTCACCGTATGCACCATCGATGCGGCGCACCGGTGGCCAGTATTTATCCATGACTTTAGCTCCGCTTGGATAAGCACCGAGTCGAGCTGGATACGGGTGGGACCAAGGCCCAATTAGGCAGTTGGCGGTATGTGGCGCATTGCGTAAAGGGTTGTCATCGAGTGGCCACACTCCGGAGCCAACCTGATCAATCTCGGCCTTGATCGAAATCATCGCATTGATAAAACGGTCTAACTCATTTAGATCTTCACTCTCGGTGGGTTCCACCATTAAAGTGCCAACCACCGGAAATGACATGGTCGGAGCGTGGAACCCGTAGTCAATTAGTCTTTTGGCCACATCATCGACACTCACGCCGGTTTCTGCGCTGATCTGGCGCAAATCCAAAATACATTCATGGGCAACGAGCCCACCTGCACCGGTATAAAGAGTCGGGTAATACGCCGACAGGCGCTTGGAGACATAGTTCGCCGAAAGTATTGCCACCTGAGTGGCCTTTACCAAACCGTCGGGGCCCATCATTTGGATATAGGCCCAAGGAATCGGCAAGATGCCGGCACTCCCCCAAGGGGCACCGCTAACCGGGCCCACTCCCCCATCAATGTCACCGCGACCAAGGGGCCCCGCCTCTGGGCGCAGCGGATGCGATGGCAAGAACGGCGCCAGATGCGACCGCACCCCAACTGGGCCAACCCCTGGGCCACCACCACCGTGTGGGATACAAAATGTTTTATGCAGGTTCAGGTGGGAAACATCCGCGCCGAATTTGCCCGGCTTCGCCAGACCAACTAGGGCATTTAGATTTGCCCCATCTACATAGACTTGCCCGCCGGCATCGTGAACCAAGGCGCAGATGGCGGCTACCTCAGTTTCGAAAACTCCGTGGGTTGATGGGTAGGTGATCATCAACGCCGCCAGCTGATCAGCATGCTCAGCGATCTTGGTTTTAAGGTCAACGAGGTCGACGTTGCCGTTTTCATCGCAGGCAATAACAGCCACCCGCATACCCGCCATGATGGCACTGGCCGCGTTCGTGCCGTGTGCACTACTTGGGATGAGACAAAGGTCTCGAGCAATATCACCGCGAGATAAGTGGTAGCCACGTATTGCCAACAACCCGGCAAACTCACCCTGCGACCCCGCGTTTGGCTGAAGTGACACCGCGTCGTATCCGGTGATCTCCACCAGCCACGCCTCTAAGTTGGCGATGAGTTCTAGATACCCTGCAACTTGATCAAGTGGTGCAAAGGGGTGAATACCCGCGAACCCCGGCCAGGTAATCGGCTCCATTTCGGTGGTGGCATTCAATTTCATTGTGCATGAACCGAGCGGAATCATCGACCGGTCAAGTGCGATATCGCGATCGGCAAGTCGGCGCAAATAGCGAAGCATCGACGTTTCGCTGTGGTGAGTATTAAATACTGGGTGAGTCAAGTATGGGGTTGTCCGATGTAAACCTGCGGGCACACCACTCCACGCCTCAAGCAAGCCATCATCTATATCGGCTACTTTTAGATCACTTAGGGCCGGTAGCTCGATAGCAAGGGCGCCCCAGACCTCCTCGAGATGTGCAGCGCTGGTCAATTCATCGGTTGAGATTGATATTGTGTTGTCATCAACTCTACGGATATTGATTCCGCTTTCAGCGGCACGCTTAAAGACCACCTGGGCCTGAACGGGGATGACAACTTGAACAGTGTCAAAGAACGACGCGTGCTGAACCTTGCCGCCGGCCGCCGTCACCCCAGCCGCAAACACGCTCGCATAACGATGTGCCCGATTGGCGATATTCATTAGGCCGTTTGGTCCGTGGTAGGCGGCAT
>CAMBQX010000190.1 GCA_945870085.1 Bifidobacterium breve
AACAAGGCGGTAGCGGTGTACCAGTAGTACCAGTAGGCGCGCTGCACCCCGAGGCGCACATCGTCAAGATAAGTCTGTGAAACATAGGCCGCTGCATCATCACCAACGATGGTGACGTGGGGGACCGAACCTGGGCCGGCCAAGCCGTAATTGATTTCGGTATCCCAAAGTGGTCTCGCTGGCGCACCCGCTTTAGCCAGTGCTGCTTTCACGGTGGTGATGTAACCCGCCCGGGTGGCCGGGGTGCCGGTGCCCGCTGGATAAAGGTGAGCTGAGAACACGTCAACCGGCCAGCCGCGCTGCTTTAAGCCTTTGAGGTAAGCCGGGAAGAATTTGTTGAATGCGGACGTCAAGCGCACCGTGCTGCTGGCTGCAACAACCTTCGCGGTTGGGTCGTATTTGCGAATGATCGTGTATGCCTGCTTCGTCAGATCAGCCATCTCATCCGGGGTGCCCTGCCAGAAAAACTGGAGGTTCGCCTCGTTCCAGATCTGGTAGGCGTCGATCGACGCTCCGTAACGCTTGACCACACTGGTTACCCAGTCTTTCCAAAGCTTTGAGCTGGATGGCATCGATGCAGCGCCCTTGTTGGGGTAGGTGCCCTGCTTTGGATTTTTGGCCGCCCACTTCGGCGTTGATCCGAGTACATAAAGAATGCTGGCGCCTTGCTTATTTGCGTTTGCGATGGATGCATCCAAGCCATTCCACCAGTACTTCTTGGCGGTTTGCTGAACTAATCCCCACGAAACTCCCGAATCCCATAACCGAATCGCACCGTAGTTCACACTCGGGTCGCCACCGGTCGAGACATTCGGCACGTGCATACCGAAACTGGTGTCGTCAATCACCACAGCACTTGCTGATGGCGCCATGGCGGCGGAGCCGGCCAAGACAGCGAGGCTAACCAGGGCAGCGGTAACGGCACGGCGCATTCGGGGACCTTTCCACGGTGGGAATATCTACCTATCGATCTGTATGAACCCCCGACTCTAACCCACAACACTATTAGAGCAGGTGACGACATTCGGATACCCCTGCTGTTTACGCCCCGTTCCCGCGCCGGTCAGCGGGCGAACGCTTAGTTTTCGCCCGGCCCTGGGCTCAATTACCGCTTGCGCAGGACATAGAGGCTTTGCCCATCGGTTTCCTGGCCATATTCGAACCGATCGACGGCCAGCCGGGCCGCATTGACGTGATTTTCAAAGTGCTCGCGAGCAAACCTCGTGCAATGGAGGCGACCCTGCCAATCAAGTGGGCCGTATCCAGCCGGATTTTCTTCCCAACCAGCAACATCTTCTTCAACAAAGCAGGTGACCATCGCTCTACCCCCTGGACTTAGAGCCTGCTCAATTAGCTTGAGGTACGCCGGAGTATCTACGTCATTCATATGTGAGAACACCGAGTATGCATAGAAAACATCAACCGAACCAGGGTCACTTGCTACGGTGCGCTCCGGTGAACCGTCTGGGTTGTAACGCTCATTGCTGACGTCAACGTAGGTGAACCGAAAACCGGGGCCCGCTAAATTCTTATCGGCCCACGAAATTAGTTCAGGCTGCACGTCAACCCCGTGGTAGTCACGAATGTGACCGAAGTGCTCGCGCACCCCGACCGCAAGCCGGCCCACGCCGCAGCCCCAGTCCAGTAATGATGAGGCTGTAGTTAAGCCGCAGTAGTCGGCTAGCCGCTTGACGTCATTGACCGCCGTGGCGATAAACGCTGTGTCGTCCTTGAAGTGAGCACCACCCATGCGGAACTTACCCGGGGGCAAAACCAATGGGGTTTTCTTCTTGAACACGCACCGAGCCTATCTGGGTTATGTGATTGACTGCACCCATCATGGCTTCACTTACTTCGCATCTACCCGCACCGGCTATTGAGGTCCTGCGCAGCACGCGCAACGCCAGTCTCTGGGCACTCTCACCAGTTGATGCTGGACTGCGACGCATACAGGGCCGATCCGCCCTCCCGCCACTGCCACTTCGGCGCCATGCCGGGCGCGCGAGTATTTTCGAAGCAGCAGCCCTTCACATGTCAGATGCAATAGATCGACTCGGCTTGCTCACTCCGGATGCGAATGTCCTTGACGCTGGGTGCGGCGCAGCAGCCATGGCCTTGCAGTGGCAGTCACGGATGGGCCCCGGGTTTCGATATACCGGATTCGATGTGCACGAGCCATCGATCAAATGGTGCACGAAACACTTTGCTAAGGACCCACGGTTTACATTTGTTTACGCCGACGTTTCGTCCGCCTACGGGAAAGCGACAACTCCCCTTGATGCATTTTCGTTCCCCGTTGAATCCGAAAGCATCGACTTCGAGCTTGCAAAGTCGCTCTTCACACATCTACTACCGGCCGAAGTAGAGCACTACTTGGCTCAAACGCGGCGGGTGCTCGCGCCAACCGGCCGAGCCCTGCTAACCGCATTTCTTTTCGATGACACCGACCTGTTATTTCAAACACCGGCATTCCCATTTGGTGATCCTGGCAGCGCGGTGCGCTGGCGCCTGCAGGCACGGCCCGCCGCAGCCATCGCCTACGGGCGCGCTTACTTCACGAAACTCGTCGAAGAGGCGGGTTTGCGCATAGTCACCTTCGAGCCTGGCTATTGGCCAGGGCACGATGCAGTGCCACTGGCGCAGGACTACCTAATTGTCACACCTAGCTAACTTTGTGCGCATGTTGAATTTATGCCCTGCGTTGGTTTTAGAGAAGGCCGAAAGCGTGGGCCTGCTCGCGTAATTCCTCCCGAGCATCTGGATGTGCTGCCTGCTCGATGATGTTGTTGGCCTGCTCACCTTGGGTGCGACCGAATACCTCAGCTATACCGTTCTCGGTTACCACCGCACTATGTTGCAAAGTGGTGACCGGATCGGTCAGCAACGGCACTATCGTCGAGACATTCGCTTTCGGATGCCATGACGGTAAAGCGACGAATGACTGGCCGCCGCGAGCATGCAGGGCTCCGGAGGTGAAGTCAGGTGCGCCACCAAATCCGGAATAGATCCGCCCTTTAAGCCGGCTCGCATTTGCTTGATCGAATAGATCAACTTGTAGGGCGCCGTTTACGCTAGTCATCAACGCTTGACGAGCAATAGCAGCTGGGTTGTTAGCAATTTCCGTGCGCATCATGCGCACGCGACGATTCAAGTTGAGCCATTCATAAAGTTCGCTTGATCCAAAAATGAAAGATGCGGTGATCGGTATATCTTCATCAAGGGCACCTACCTTGTGGAGGTTTAACACCCCATCGCTAAACATTTCCGTCCAGATGCGAAGGCCTTTGCGCTTGATGAGTGCTCCTAGCACTGCATCCGGGACTCCGCCAATACCCAACTGCAAAGTGGAACCATCAGATATTTGAGCTGCGATGCGATCACCAATCCCCTGGGAGATGCTGTCAGCTTCTACCGGATCATGGGTTGCCAATGGTTCGTCGACTTCAATTAGAAAGTCGATTTCACTCTCGTATATCTGTGCGTCGCCGTAGGTATAGGGCATGCTCGCATTCGACTGGGCAATAACTACGCCGCCGTACGCTCTTGCGGTTTCGATCGCCATCGGCAACATATTTACTTCAATGCCCAAACTAACAGTGTCGTAATGGCGCCTTGAGGTATTGATGAGAACCACATCAGGGCGCACATGGTCACG
>CAMBQX010000191.1 GCA_945870085.1 Bifidobacterium breve
CGCACCCACGGATCCGACATCTACGATTTCAACCCCGTGCTCACTTAAACCGGCCGCCGCCAATTTCTCACCAAGGAGTTCAACCGCCTTAGGCAAAGTGGCTGGTGGACGGGAGCGCGACGCCACTATTCGAAGAGGACGATTAACTGGTAAATCCGCAGGGACACCCACCTCGTCTAGCACCGAACGAGACATCCCCTGCGCCGGGAGGTCAACCGTGCAAGCTGCCAGGGACATCGTTGCCGGCAGCCATAGCGCGATTTGGACAGCGAAGTCTGGGCGCCCTTGGCCATACTCCCAAGTACCGTCAAGTGGGTCAACTATCCAAACCCTTTCGGCAGAAAGCCGTCGAGCATCATCTGCACCTTCTTCGCTCAGCAAAGCATCATTTGGTCGGTGCTCAGCCAATAGTTCAGCGATCAAAACATGCGCGGTGCGATCACCTGACTTTCGTAATTCATTGGCCCGATCTTTGTCGGCGGGGTCGAGCTCGCCGAATGCCGAGCGCAAGTTAAGTAAGGCCTGCCCGGCTTGCGCCGCAATGGCTCGAGATAGTTCAGCATCACTGAGCTTGTTCATCTACCCCGCCTCACCATCACCGTTGAAAATATTCTGGGTGCGCTCGAGCCCGTCAAAAACTAAAGAATCGACAGCATCTGCCCCTCGGGCCACCATCACCCCAGCCTCTGCACGCTGCGCAGAAGCAAATGGTTTGAGGACAAAGTCGGCTGGATCCTGCGCCCCGACCGGGCGGCCGATCCCAAGGCGCACTCGAAAATACTCGCCGGACCCCAACGCTTTACGGATACTTTTCAAACCATTATGGCCGTTATCGCCACCACCAAACTTCGCTCGAATACTGCCGAACGCAATATCAAGTTCATCGTGGAGCACGATCAAATTATCCTCAGCAACGTCATAAAACTGCATCAACGCTTTCACCGGCCCACCCGACTCGTTCATGAAAGACAGTGGCTGAACGAGCACCACATTTACCGAATTACCTGGCACCCCAAGGCGACCCTCGAGTACCAAGGCGTTGGCGCGTTTGTGCTTGGCCAACCGCCCGCCCATCCGACCTGCAAGTTCGGCCACCGCGAGGTACCCGACGTTATGCCGGGTCGCCGCGTAGTCCGGACCAGGATTACCCAAGCCCACAATGAGCCAGGTCATGGGATTTCCGTCTCAGTAAGTGAACTACTCGGAAGCCGGTTCGGCAGGTGCACTCGGAGGAGCGGCCGCAGCGGCTGCTGCTGCTCCGGCGGCCGCGGCGGCGTCATCAACCTCGGCTTGTGCGGTATTGACTTCGGAGTAAGCCTCGGCCTGCGCGCGGACGTCAGCAACAGCGTGCAGTGCAGCTGCCATTGGGTCTTCACCGCGCGCGATGGCATCTTGCATCGCTGCAGCAACCGTGCCTGGGTCAATGCCGGCTTCAACGGCGGCCGCTTCAGCAACCTTCATGGCATCGGCCATATCGCCACGGGTCGCGGCTTCGAGCTTCGAGATGATCACGAGGTCAAGGTGCTCAAGTACCCGCTTGACCGGATCGCGCTGCACATCGCGGGGCTTGGTGATGACGGTCGAGCCTTCGAAGGTGACCGCGAGCACCACCCGTGGCTTGCGCAGCGCGAGGTTGAGCTCATGCTCAGGCAAAGTGATGTGGAGAAGTTCGGTGCCACTGCCGTAGATAACAGCGGGAATCCGGCCTTCGCGGCGGAGTTTGCGGGCTGCGCCCTTACCGAATTCGGAGCGGGCTTCAGCGGTGATGGCTACCTGTGACAACTTACTTCTCCTTAGTGAAAGTCACCTCGGTGAAGCGCGTTGGGCGCCGACCGCGTCGATCACGGTGACCAGCTAGCTGGCACACCCTCGCCGAGGAGTGGCCAAAGCCTATCCCGTGCCCAATTTCCGGACCTAATGCCCCCGCCCGGTGGCTGCCCCAAGGTGGCTGCCCCAAGGTGGCTCAGTGCGAAGAGTTGACCGCCGAGGTGTCGGTATCTTCGAACATGCTGGTGACCGAACCATCGGTGAAAACCTCGTTTATCGCCTTGCCCAAAATCGGGGCGATCGACAGCACCGTGAGCTTGGGGAATCGGTGATCTTCGGCGATCGGCAAAGTGTCGGTGACGATAACCTCGGAGATCCGCGAATTTTGGAGCCGCTCGGCCGCCGGTTCACTCAAGATGCCGTGGGTGGCGGCCACGATGACATCTGCCGCACCATTGTCGAATAACGTCTCGGCCGCTTTCACGATGGTGCCACCGGTGTCGATCATGTCGTCAACGACGACGCAAACCCGACCCTCAACATCACCAACGACCTCGAGAACCCGTACCTGATTTGGCACATCGGGGTCGCGCCGCTTATGGATGATCGCTAAGGGTGCCCCGAGTACGTCGGTCCAGCGCTCAGCAACCCGCACCCGGCCGGCATCCGGTGAGATGACCGTGATGCGCGAGCGATCGGCTTTGCTTGAGACATGCGCGGACAGCAGTGGGAGCGCGAACAGGTGGTCAACCGGACCATCGAAGAAACCCTGAATCTGTGAAGTGTGTAGGTCAACTGTCATCAAACGGTCAGCGCCAGCAGCCTTGAACAGGTCTGCCATCAACCGCGCCGATATAGGCTCGCGTCCGCGATGCTTCTTGTCTTGGCGCGCGTAACCATAAAATGGCATCACCACAGTTATGCGTTTTGCTGATGCCCGCTTCAACGCATCAACCATGATCAGCTGCTCCATGATCCATTGGTTAATTGGCGTCGTGTGGCTTTGCAGAACGAAAGCGTCGCAACCGCGCACCGACTCCTGGAATCGCACAAAGATCTCACCGTTGGCGAAATCAAATGCGGTCGTCTTGGAGAGCGGGATGCCAAGGTCATGGGCTACTTGATTCGCCAATTCGGGGTGTGACCTACCTGCAAGCAGCACTATTCGCTTCTTGTTGGCCACCACGAGTTCGGTCACTTATCCTCCTGTGCGTGAGTTACCGGTTTTATTGCTTGGCTTGCTGCCTGTGCTGATGCGGTGCCCGGCCTGCGCCGAAGCACCCAGTCGAGGATATTGCGCTGCCGCGACCGCCCCACCCCAATCGCCCCTGGCGGCACATCTTCGGTGATGACCGACCCGGCGGCGGTATATGCGCCGTCGCCAATGGTTACCGGAGCAATGAGCATGGTGTCGCTGCCCACCCGAACATGGTCACCGATTACGGTGCGGTGTTTTTCGACTCCGTCATAGTTGACGAAAACAGTTGCCGCCCCAATATTGCTGCCAGTGCCGATCTGCGCATCACCCACATATGACAGGTGCGGCACCTTGGAGGAATCCCCCACCGTTGAGTTCTTGATCTCAACGAAAGCACCCGCTTTGGTGTCAGCGCCAAGTACAGTGCCTGGGCGCAGGTAGGTGAACGGCCCGACATTGCTGCGGGCACCAATCACGGCTAACTCGGCCCACGTGTGGGTCACGGTGGCATCTTCGGCAACTTCACATGAGACCAAAGTCGTGCCCGGGCCAATCTGGGCTCCCGTTGCAATTGAAGTTGGGCCGCGCAAAGTCGTGTTCGGCAAAATCATGACATCAGGTTCGATATCAACGTCAACATCGAGCCAGGTGGTTGCCG
>CAMBQX010000192.1 GCA_945870085.1 Bifidobacterium breve
CGGGGTCGCAGATGGCAAGACCTACTCTCAGGTCAGTGAGGAGTGGATCGCCGGTGGTCGTACCGACGAGGCACTTGCCGGGCAACGACTAACCCTGTTCATGGGTGAAACCTTGCGCGGGATGCTGCTTAACGCCTACGCATTTTGGATGATAGGAACCGTCGCACTGGTTGCGGCTTGGGCAATGCTCGGCCTGGCCGCGGTGATGTTCATCTTGACCATCATGGGCTTCGCTCACCTGCGCAAGACCTCGGAGGCCGATGCGGTATTCGTGCCTGCCGCCTAGGGGCTAAGCACGGGCCATGCGCATTACTAAAGCGATATACCGGGTATTTAGAAGTCTTACAACCAAGGTGCTAGTGAAAGGCACCAAGGTCACCCAGAAGTGATACAACGGAGGTTCACCTTGCCACCAAGACGCAAACCCTTACTTCGAGTGACGAAATAGCAGCACGGCGACACCGCCGCCGATAGCACTTTCATTTCGAATCCGCCTAAGTAAGGAACGGGACTGCCCCGAGTTTGGAGGTACTTCACAAAAAATTTCATTCATTATCCCTATTTAGTTCTCGCCTAAGGTGTGATCACTCTTGGGTTTCAGTGTGGTCATGCGTGGGCCCCCATCGGGTTAGGCGACGGGGGCCGTAGCAGATGGGGTTAATTGACCCGGGTTGGCCAAATACTTGATGGAGACGATCTTGAAATGCTTGCCACAAACGATGTCTACTGGGATGAGATTGTCAGTATTGAACACCAAGATTCAATGCAGGTCTTTGACGCTGAAGTGTTCGGTACCCATAACTTTATTGCCGACGGAGTTGTCGTCCATAACTCGCTCGAACAAGATGCAGACATGGTTGTCCTTCTTCACCGCGTGCAGGTGCGGCAGATTTCATTGTGGCCAAGCATCGCAACGGCTCCACAGCGAACATCACGGTAGCTTTCCAGGGCCACTACTCGCGTTTTGTTGACATGGCCCGTGACGGTATTTAGTACATCAGCGAATTGATCTACCTGGCGTGGGAGGCCCGACTCCTCGACCATCGGGAATCAGTTGTTTGCACGGAGTTGATTGTGTTGTTCCTGCAGCGAGATGATCGCTTGCAGACGGGCTCCACCGAGTGTCGAGTTTTCCGTTAACCGCCAGTTCCCATTGGTCATGCGGGCGATGAGCGCGCTGCCGAGTCCATCGCCGCCCCACGTTGGTCCTATTCCATCGTCGTCAACCTCGACGGTGACGATTTCGTTGGCCGCCATGACGTTCACATAAACCCGCCGAGCACTTCCATGGCGAACCGCGTTTGTCAGTGCTTCTTCAACGATTTTTTCTATATTCATTTGCGTTGCGAAGGGAAGATCGATGTGAGGTACCTCAATGACAACGTCAACAAGTCCGCGCCAAGGTTCGGCAACAGCTTGAAGGAGTGCCTCAAGTCCGGACTCGGGTCCTTGGGTTGCAAAGAGTGGAGCATCAAGGACTGACTGCGCCCGAGAGAGGGCTTCGTGGTAAGCGTTCGTGTCACCGGCTTGGGAAGCGAGTTCCATTGCCACGGCGCAGGCCGTGAGGCGGGCCTGCACCGGACCGTGCAAGTTTTGCGCTGCCTCTCGGGCAACTTCGGCCGCGATACGGGATCGGGCGAGTGATTCAATGCGTTGTTGGTCTAGCAGATCACGAAAAGTTTGCTGCGCGGACTCCTGGCCGGTTTTCCACGAGGTAAAACCCGACGTTAAGAGGACCACTACCGCGCTGGCAAGTACGGAGGCGAGTGCGGAAACGAGTATTTGCGTGAGGTCTTGGCCGCGGATTGCAATATCGATCACGGTTGGGATTTGGAGTGCAATGAAACCGGTGACGAAAATTCCAGCGCGATGCTGCGGCCAGTGACGCATCGCTTGGTTTGCGCCACCCAGAATCACAAAGATCAAGGCCACACCGAGAACGTCGGCGAGAGCAGAAATTACTGGGAAATCATCAATAGCGATAGTGGGAATGGATGCCGCAATGAAAATCACCGCTAACACGATCGGTCGAAATGGTTGAGTTCGAATGATGGCAAGCGCGGCCCCAACGAGTCCAAGTCGCTCTGGTGTACCAATGGCGGATGCTGAGAGCCGATCAATGAGTGGGCGAACCGAGTTGTGTGCAGCGTCGTGGATATCGCTTTGACCACCAAACATGTCCGGTGTTTCCGATCGCAGTAGATCCAGTTGACGTGCGACGTGGGAGCGGGCAGGTGCGAGTTCTTGATCGACGGCAGTCATGATGGATGCGCGAATATCTGCTATGATCGCGGCCTGTGATGCCGACGTGGCTATCAGGTCGGCAGCTTCTCGAACAAGTTCCTCCCTTCGAGCCAAGGTTGCGGTGCGGGTTTCCGTGATGACGTCGAAGCCGAACAGGCAAATAGGCGCGACAATTACTGGTACCAAAATGAAAACTGCTGGGGAAAGCGACCCGGCATACGCTCCGGTGTTACTGAGCACAATGACGATAACGCCGGCGACCGCACCAGAAAACCCGACGCTGAAGGCGCGCATGGCAATGATGACCGACCTGGAGGAAGGTTTAAAGAGATTACGTAAACCTAGGAAAAAGGCAGTACCACCCACCGTCGCTACCAACAGGCTGATGAGTGCGTACCCAAGAATTGTGAGGGCACCTTCGAACCCGATGCTTTGCACAGGTGTGTTCGTGAATACATACAACAGCCACAGCACCGAGATAAGGAGGGTCCGTGGCCATGACCAGGTCTGGTTATCCACGTTGATCCCGTGCTGTTCCAGTGAGTTGGAAGTACGCCTGCGTCAGGAGTACCCGCTGGTTATCACCGGCAGCAGTGGTGATTCCAAGTTGATCTATTAACCGACCGAGAGCTTTGATCACCGCCGATTCGCTGAGGTGGCTGCGCCGTGCGATCTCTGCATTCGAGAAACCATTCGCCAACAAACGCAGTATCTCCGCCTGTCCGTCACTGAGCTTGGGAGCATCGCCTCGGATCTTGATCGCCTGATCCCCGAGGGGATCACCCGCCGCACGATCTATTGCAGCAACGAGTTGATTGGGATCTTCCAGTGCTCGTTTAACGATGAAGCCTGCGCCCACTGGCAATGCCCGACGATCACCCATAAGTCGAGTGTCGACGTAACTGGTCAGCAACACGATTCCGATCCGCGAATATAAATCGCGCAGACCATAGGCCAGATCGATTCCGGTCGGACCGCGTCCCAAGTCCAAGTCCAGGAGCGCGACCTGCGGCTGGGAGGTCCGTGCGATTTCCAAGGCTTTAGTGGCCGACTCGGCAACCCCACACACTTCGTATCCCAGGCTCTTCAATTGGCCCTGCAACAGCATGCGGGTAAAGCCATCGTCCTCCACGACCAACACCGAGAGTGCCACACCCGAATTATCTGCCCCCCCCACATCACCGCGTGCACCATTCCGGCATGAGCGAGGAAAACCTGTCGGAAACAACCATCTTTTGAATTCATTCACGAAGTCAGTAGCCATAACTCCTAGCGGCTGACACACTTAAATAATGAAATGGACTGGGATCCGGGCATCGGTGTTAGCGGTGGTTGTCGCCCTAGGGGCGGGAACCATCGGTGCCGCACCCGCACAG
>CAMBQX010000193.1 GCA_945870085.1 Bifidobacterium breve
GTCGGTTCTGGGGTAACCGGCGCTGAATTCGCCGGGGCCTACCACGGTCTTGGATGCGATGTGGTGCTCGTGTCATCGCGCGATCGAGTCTTGCCCGGAGAAGACCCAGATGCCGCACAAGTAATTGAGGACGTTTTTAAAAGAAATGGCGCGACCGTTAAAGAGCAATCGCGAGCCATCGCTGCGCGCCGCACGGCAAGTGGTGTTGAGGTAACCCTTGATACCGGGGAAATAATTACCGGTTCACATGCACTTATGGCGGTCGGATCCTTACCAAACACCGACGCCATTGGGCTTGAATCTGCCGGCGTAGAACTTGACGAGCGCGGCTTCATTGTGACCGATCGGGTTTCAAGAACCTCGGTCAACGGCGTCTACGCCGCAGGCGACTGCACGGGCGTCCTGATGTTGGCATCGGTCGCTGCGATGCAAGGTCGCATCGCGATGTGGCATGCGCTCGGCGACGCCGTCGCACCGCTAGAACTGCATCATGTGTCGAGTACGGTATTTACTAACCCAGAAATTGCTACGGTCGGCGTTTCGCAGCGCGATCTGGACAACGGCAGCTTCGTCGGTGACGTAGTTTTGGTGCATCTCGCGGCTAATGCGCGAGCTAAGATCGAGGAAACCCATGACGGCTTCGTCAAACTCTTCTGTCGCACCGAGACTCGCATCATCGCCGGGGCCGTCGTCGTCGGGCCTAATGCCAGTGAACTAATTCACTCACTCACGATCGCGGTTGAGCAACGGCTAACCGTCGATCAAATCGCCTCGACCTTCACGGTCTACCCGAGCCTTTCCGGATCCGTGGCCGAAGCTGCCCGGCGATTGCGCTTCGCGGTCGGCTAACGTGGTGTTACGCGGTAAGTTCATCCCGTGACTATCAATGAGGCCACGCGACAGGCCAATGACCGCGCCACTGAAGCAGCAGCAGCCCTCGCAACCCTAAGTGGGGTAGCAAGCCACCAGATCGCGGTGGTACTTGGCTCGGGCTGGGTGCCGGCCGCGGATTTACTCGGCCGGACGGTGGCTGAATTCGCCGTAACCGAGCGCCCCTATTTCGCGCCACCGGCGGTTGCCGGGCATGCCGGCACGGTCCGAAGCATTGACGCGGACGGCACCGCGGTGCTTGTCTTCCTGGGCCGCACCCACCTCTATGAAGAACTTGGAGTCGACGCTGTTACCCACGCGGTTCGCACCTCGGCGATGGCCGGTTGCCAGACGATGGTTCTCACCAACGGCTGTGGTGGCCTTGATGCCAGCTGGACCCCCGGAACCCCGGTGCTCATTCGCGATCATCTCAACCTCACCGGTGCATCCCCTTTACACGGGGCGCACTTCGTTGACTTGACCGATCTTTATTCCCCGCGCCTGCGCGAGCTATGCCGCACCATCGAACCGGGTTTGCCCGAGGGCGTCTATGCACAATTTCGTGGTCCGATGTATGAAACCCCGGCCGAAATCCAGATGGTGCGCGCAATGGGCGGCACCCTCGTGGGCATGAGCACGGCACTGGAAGCCATCGTCGCTCGCTCACTAAATATGGAGATCTTGGGCCTCTCACTGGTAACTAATTTGGCCGCCGGGATGTCTGGTCAGGCACTTAATCACCTTGAGGTCCTGGAAGCTGGTAGAGCCGCCGCCGCTCGAATGGGTGACTTGCTCTCCCGGGTGATTCGGCTGGTCGCGTGAGCGACCTCGCGGCTGCAAATAAGTGGCTAGAGATTGACCCCGACCCACAAACCCGACGTGAGCTTGAAGAACTAATTGCGAATACAAAAAACGGCGACGTAGCCGCTCAGCAGGAGTTGGCTGACTCTTTCAACGGCACCTTGCAATTCGGCACCGCCGGGCTCCGCGGCCCACTTGGGCCAGGCTCCAATCGCATGAACCGCGTGGTCGTTATTCGAGCCGCCGCCGGGCTCGCCCGGTATCTGAACCAATTGCACCCGGGCGGGAGCGCGGTCGTAATCGGCTACGACGCCAGGCACAACTCCGATGTTTTCGCACATGACACCGCTGCGATCATGGTGGGCGCCGGCATCAACGCGATGGTGCTCCCCCGGCCGCTACCCACTCCGGTGCTGGCATTTGCTATTCGATATTTGGGTTGCGCCGCCGGCGTGATGGTTACGGCAAGTCACAACCCACCGCGCGATAACGGCTACAAGGTGTATCTCGGCTCCGGTAGCCAGATCGTGCCACCCGCAGATACTGATATCAGCGAATGCATTGCGGCTGTCACGGCAAGTGGTGAGATCGCACAACTTCCGCAAGGCGATGACTGGATAACTCTCGGTGACGACGTAATGGATGCCTACGTCGCTCGCACCGCGGGGTTAATCGCGCCAACGGCGCCCCGCAATATCAATGTGGTCTACACCGCAATGCATGGCGTCGGTGGCATAGTCATCGATCGAGTCATGAGCGCCGCTGGATTTGCCCAACCAATACCGGTAACCGAGCAGTTCACCCCAGATCCAGACTTTCCCACAGTGGCCTTCCCGAACCCAGAAGAACCCGGGGCCATGGATTTGGCCTTGGCGACCGCCCGGGCGAATTCGGCCGACATTGTAATTGCCAATGACCCAGACGCCGATCGCTGCGCGGTTGCGGTACCTGCACCAACCGAAAACTCCAGCGACGACTGGCGCACACTCAAGGGCGATGAGGTGGGCGCACTGCTTGCCTGGTGGATGATTTCGCGCGGTGCCACCCCCGGTGTCTTTGCCCAATCAATCGTCTCCTGCTCACTCCTTAAAGCAATTGCCGAATCCGCTGGTCATCGATACCAACAAACACTTACCGGATTCAAATGGATAGCCCGCATCCCCGAACTTCGTTTCGGCTACGAGGAGGCTCTCGGATATTGCGTTGACCCAGATGCGGTCAAAGACAAGGACGGAGTCTCCGCCGCCTTGCTGATAGTCGAAATGGCAGCCCATTTGAAAGCGGCGGGGCGCACCGTTCAAGATGTCCTCGACGAACTTGCGCTGGCACACGGGCTTTATGTCACCGAGCAGGTCTCGGTCCGCGTTCAAGATGTCACCTTAATTTCCGACATCATGCGCAAACTTCGGGGCGCAACTCCAACCGCAGTCGGCGGTTTCGAGGTCCTCGCATTTGATGATTTTGAACAAGGAGTCGACGGTCTCCCACCAACCGATGGGTTGCGTTTTATGCTCGAAGGTGATTCGCGCATTATCGTGCGGCCAAGTGGCACCGAACCCAAAATTAAGTGCTACCTACAGGTCGTCATCCCGGTCCACCCGGGGGCACTTGAATCGGCGCGCGGCACCGCCAGAGACCGCCTAGATGCCATCGGCGCGTCGGTTCGGTCTTGGTTAGACTAGGCCCGTGCAAACGGTTGCCGAACCCTTAACCACCACCGGGGCCCTGCGTGAGTTCTTGCACGCTTTGCCGGGGGTAGATGAAGTCGGCGCCACCGCTCGGGCGGCAGCCCTTTCGACCCGGTCGATAAAGAACGAAGCCAAAGCTTGGGCGATCGATCTGGCAATACGCATGGTTGACCTCACCACCCTTGAGGGAATGGATACCCCGGGCAAAGTCCGGGCGATGTGTGCCAAAGCGCT
>CAMBQX010000194.1 GCA_945870085.1 Bifidobacterium breve
CGGCGTATCGCGCCTCGTGTCTGTCCTTATTGGTCGTGACCTTGTTTCAGTATCGCGGGCGGTGCCATCTGCAGTGCTGGTGGCGGTTACCGATGAGGAGAGCCGTCCCGCGAGTGAATTAGTAGCCCGCCAGCTGCGAGATCGTGGCATCTCATGTGAGGTAGCGCCCAGCGCCGACAAATTTGGCAAGCAGATTCGCTTCGCTGACCGTCGGGGGATACCGTTCGTCTGGTTCCCGGCTGCAGCTCAAGGCGAAAGCCCCGAGGGCGATACGGTCAAGGATATTCGAACAGGTGACCAAGTTCCGGCTGATGCAACGCAGTGGGCGCCGCCGCTAGATGACCGAACACCAAGAGTTTTTTCCACAATCGATACAACAGCTGTTTCAGAGGAGAGTTCGTGATTCGTTCACACGGTGCTGGTTCACTGCGCGCAGTAGATGCCGGTAGCACAGTAACTTTGGCTGGCTGGGTAGCTAGCCGACGCGATCACGGTGGGGTTGCCTTCTTGGATCTTCGTGATGCAAGTGGCGTGGTGCAGGTGGTAGTTCGCGATACTGCGATTGCGCACGCACTACGAGACGAATACTGCTTGAAGATTGTCGGCACTGTTGAGTTGCGCCCTTCGGGAAACGAAAACGCTGAACTAGCTACCGGTGAAATTGAAGTTATGGGCGATTCGGTGGAGGTGCTCTCGACATCAGCGCCATTGCCGTTTCCGATTGATGATCGCGTAACAGTAGGTGACGAAGTAAGGCTCAAGTACCGGTATTTAGATCTTCGCCGGCAGTCGGCGGGCGATGCCCTGCGGATGCGCTCGCGGGTTAACCAAATTGCCCGCGACGTGCTACTCGAGCGCGAATTTGTCGAGATTGAGACCCCAACACTAACCAGGTCGACTCCTGAGGGCGCTCGTGATTTCTTGGTACCGGTACGCCTGCAGCCTGGTCATTGGTACGCGCTGCCGCAGTCACCGCAACTTTTCAAGCAGCTACTGATGGTTGCTGGCATGGAGCGCTATTTCCAGATTGCCCGGTGCTATCGAGACGAAGATTTCCGTGCTGATCGCCAACCTGAATTCACCCAACTTGATATTGAGATGTCCTTCGTCGAACAAGACGATGTCATCGAGGTCGGCGAGGCGGTTATCCGCGGGCTTTGGAAGGGGATCTTGGGTCATGAGATCGGCGATATCCCGCGTATGACATATCACGAGGCGATGCGACGATTCGGTAGTGATAAGCCTGATTTGCGCTTTGGACTTGAGCTGGTTGACCTAACGGATTACTTCTCGGCGACTCCATTTCGAGTTTTTCAAGCCGAACATGTGGGTGCGGTCATCATGCCCGGGGGAGCAGATCAACCTCGACGGCAGTTTGATGCCTGGCAGGAGTGGGCGAAACAACGTGGGGCAAAAGGTCTGGCTTATGTAACCATTGATGCCGATGGAACATTGGGCGGGCCGGTTGCCAAGAATCTGAGCGACCAAGAGCGTGATGGCCTAGTGGCGGCGGTTGGGGCAAAAGCGGGTGACTGCGTTTTCTTTGCGGCGGGTAAAACCTCCGATGCACGTTCACTATTGGGTGCTGCCCGCCTTGAAATCGGTCGTCGTCTCGAACTTATTGATGAAAAAGCCTGGTCATTTCTCTGGGTCATCGATGCCCCCATGTTTGAGGAGATAGAAGATGACCAGGGCAATAAGGGATGGACGGCAGTCCATCATCCATTTACCTCACCGAACCTCGAGTGGCGGGATAATTTCGAGCGGGCACCCGATGAGGCACTGGCCTGGGCTTACGACATTGTGTGCAATGGCAACGAAATCGGTGGCGGATCAATCCGTATTCACCAAGCTGATGTGCAGCAGCGCGTTTTCGCAATGTTGGGTATGTCAGAGGCCGAGGCCCAGGAGAAATTTGGCTTCCTGCTCGAAGCGTTCACTTTTGGCCCGCCACCACATGGGGGTATCGCTATCGGTTGGGACCGCACCTGCATGCTGCTCGCCGGAGCGACATCACTGCGTGACGTAATTGCCTTCCCAAAAACCGGGGCGGGGCATGATCCATTAACCGGAGCGCCCAGCACAATTACGGTGCAGCAGCGCCGTGAGGCTGGCATTGATGCCAAGCCAGAACGTGCAGCGCACCCAGGATCAGACGCCGAGCCACCCACAACCTCCTAATGTCGACGGGAAGCGAGCTATTAGTCGCTGCGCGACCCGATGATCAATTGATCAAGTGGCGGGTGGCGGATGCTGATCTAGTAAGAGTAGAAGTTGATGGGGATCATGTCGGATGGCTACGGGTTTCTAAAGAAACTGGTGAAGTTTGGGCGACCGCACTAGGGTCGGATTCAGGCCGCATCACCGCCATTTTGATTGCACTGACAGCAACCACTTTGATCGACGGTATTACCGTTGAAGATTCAGTGTACGCGAAATTGCCACCGGCATTCCTGAGTGCAGAACCTCGGAGTTGGTGCCTTTGGACTCTGGACCCCGTGAAGTCTGGTAATCGAGAATCAACCGCGATCACTTTGGCACCAAATGACAAGCGCATAGGTGAGCTTCTCGTGCACTCTGACTCCGCACATGTGTTTCCGGGTAATGACAACATTGTGCGGTGGTGTGGGGTGGTGCGCGAAGATGAGTTGCTGTCGGTGGGTGCGCAGGTTCGCAGCGCAAACGGGGCCGCTCACCTAGTTAGTATCTGCACTCACCCAAGTGCCCGGGGCGCTGGCCTTGCCCGAGAGGTGTGTAACGCACTTATCACCGAAGCGATAGCCGATGAAGTGCCGATGATATTTTTAGAAATGTTCGCAGGAAATGAGCACGGTCGCCGGGTCTATTCTGCACTTGGATTCAGCGAGGTGGGTATTTATCGATCTGGGCGCCTGAACAAGTTGGCTGCGCAAACCGTCAGTTGAGGTTAAGTCACCTCGGCGGCACAGCGATTAGCCTTCTACTCGACCGAGAATGTGAGTTGACCAGATTGAGAGCCTCCCGCGGACAGATCAGGCCTTGAAATCGGAACTAAAGGGCTGGCGAGTGGGCCGGATAAGTGCCAGTTCTTAGGGTTACGTCATGACGTTATTCTCGGACACCTGGGGTGTTCGAGTTCACTCTCCGTTTACAGCTGGCCCCAACCGCGAGCGGTCAGGGGCCAGTAACAGGGTTTAAACACCCCACCTAGCGGTAGGGAAGAGTTCTACTATTCATTACCCTCAAAGCAGTACGCCCCAGAGTTGTAGCCGGAGGGGTTTAGGGTGCCGCCGATACCGGCCACACCGGGACGCGCCCAACCAACACCAAGTGCGAGCCGATCAGTTGGCGCTGAACTTACTGGGGTAGCAATATCAATATTTGGCATTTCATGCTCCGTTTTTCTCATTGTGATCTATTACTTCGTTGGTAGGTGTGAACTTCTTTTCGTTGAGCGGTGAGTTGTTACAAATAAGTTTGAATTTTTCTTGTAACAACTCACCACTCAACGAAGGTAGCGGAGTTGCTACTCTTCATTACCCTCAAAGCAAGCAAGTGGATGGTTGTTGCCGTAGGTTGAAGAGGGGTTTAG
>CAMBQX010000195.1 GCA_945870085.1 Bifidobacterium breve
GATGTCAGCGAGGGCATCGGCGCCGGTAATGAAAAACCACTCGGTTTCCAAGTTCGGAAAATTAAGTTCGTGCTGCGCCCGTAAATCACGCAGTGTGTCGACCGTATAGGTCGGGCCATCGCGATCAATGTCGACTCTGGTGACATCGAAGCGATCATCCGTGGAGGTAGCAAGCACCGTCATCAAATAGCGTTCCTCCGGCGTTGCCCCCGGAGCCGGTGATTTGTGCCACGGCTGCCCGGTCGGAGCAAAGAGCACCGTGTCAAGTTTGAAACTGTAAGCAACTTCGGATGCGGCGACAAGGTGGCCATGATGAATTGGGTCGAAAGTTCCGCCCATCACCCCGATGCGGCGGGTGGTCACAAGATTGGGTCTAGCGGTCGACGTTGATCATGGCGGTCACGACGAGTAGCGCTACTAAGACCAAGAAGGCAAAACCGCCGAAAACATAAGGGGATATCATCCCCTGCGTTGCTACTTCTTCAGCCGCACCCAGACCCATAATGGAACCCTTCATGTCGTTGTAGGAGCACTCTACTGGGCTGAACCAAATCTCGTTATCCGCGTACGTGACCGTCGCCGGTCACGACATAAGTCGTGGTAGTCAACTCGGTGAGCCCCATAGGGCCGCGCGCATGCAGTTTCTGAGTGGAAATCCCGATCTCAGCACCGAAACCGAACTCACCACCATCGGTGAATCGGGTCGAGGCGTTAATCATGACGGCGGCCGAATCCACGCCAGCGACAAAGCGCTGGGCCGCAGACTGACTATCGGTAACAATCGCCTCGGTGTGACCACTCGACCAACGGCGAATATGGGCCAGCGCATCATCAATATTGTCAACGATGCCGGCAGCGATATCCAACGAGTAGTACTCCGCGGCCCAGTCGTCATCAGTGACATCGGCGAATTCAACCCCGGTGCCCGTGGCATGTAGGGCGAACCGTGAGTCTCCATGGATGGTGACCCCGGCCTCCTTAAGCGCAGTTAGCGCCCGGGGTAGGAACACGTCGGCGATCTCACGGTGAACTAGCACCGTCTCTGCGGCATTGCACACACTCACGCGCTGCGCCTTACTGTTCATTAAAATCGCGATTGCCTTATCTATATCGGCGTCCTTATCGATATAGACGTGACAGTTTCCGACGCCGGTCTCAATAACCGGGACCGTAGAGTTGTCGACTACGCTGCGGATTAGGTCAGCGCCGCCACGTGGGATGAGTACATCCACCAAGCCTCGCGCCGTCATCAAATATTTAACCGAGTCGTGGGTAACACCCGGCACCATCTGGATGGCATCGGCGGGTAAGCCCGACGAGGTTAGCGCATCGCGCATGACCGCGGTCAATGCCGCATTACTTTCGGCGGCGGACGAGGACCCTCGAAGGAGCGCGGCGTTACCACTCTTTAGGCAAAGCCCGGCTGCATCAACCGTCACATTGGGTCTAGCTTCATAAATCATCCCGACTACGCCGAGCGGCACACGAATTTGCCGCACCTGCAAACCATTTGGAAGGGTGTAACCGCGAATTACTTCACCGACTGGATCTGGCAATGCAGCAACTTCACGCAATGCCTGCGCAATATCTGCGATGCGAGACGGGGTTAGAGTCAGGCGGTCGACTAGGGCCGCGGAGGTGCCGGCAGCCTGCGCTCTGGCAACATCACCGGCATTGGCCGCGGTAATCTCACCCGAACGCAGGTCAAGGGCGTCGGCCATAGCGAGCAGCGCTTTATCTTTTTGCTCACGAGTCAGTAGCCGCAGCAGGCTGGCTGCGTCGCGTGCCGCTCTTGCAGTCGCGAGTACCTGCTCTTTCTCTTCGTTCCTTGTCTCACTCATAGCCACAGCCTAGATGAATCCAAAGTGCGTCACTCAAAATGGCAGTAGTCGCCCAGCGGCGAGGGGTCCGGGCTGTTCATTATGGAATCTCCCCCGCCGGTGGAAGGTGTCTTGGCTAATAACCTCAACTCCCACCGCCTGCCATGACGGCAGGTGTGCTGACTCAAGATGCTCATCCCACAACCTCACTGACATGGTTAAGGCTTGGTCTACGTCAATTGCTTCCTCCCAGTAGCGCACTTCCGCTCTGTCGACCGCGAATCGACCCGATAACAAGAATGGGTGTTCGTGGCCTAAACGCTCAAGTGCCGAGCGAATTTCAAATTCACTTACTGGGGCGCCGGACACCGTCAACGTGACATGCCACAGATGTGCTGAATCAGGCGATGGCGAGTCGGCGACCACGTAGGCCTCCCATCAAACGCGCCTAGATTGAGATGATCACCAGGTCGTCCCGGTGAACAACTTCGCGTTCATACTCTGGACCTAGATCCCGTGCTAGGTCCTTGGTAGACCGCCCGAGTAACCCGGGAAGTTCACCAGAGTCAAAGTTGACCAGTCCGCGGGCGATCGTGTTGCCACTTTCGTCTAATAAGTCCACCGGATCTCCGGCATCGAACTTGCCGTCGACGCCCGTGATACCTGCCGGAAGCAGAGAAAGTCGCCTTTGGACGACCGCTGCCACCGCGCCGGCATCAAGGTGCAACCGTCCGCGGGCGGTCGTGGCGTGCGCCAACCAGAGCAGCCGGGTTGAGGTGCGCTCCCCGGTGGGATGAAACAAGGTGCCGCTGGAGGCCGAACTCAAGGCAATATCACTAGCGTCCGCCGCAGCCAGAAGTACCGAGATACCCGCTGAGGTGGCGATCTGGGCGGCTTCCACCTTGGTTGCCATACCGCCGAGACCCACGCCAGCCGCCCCGACTCCCCCAATGCGTATAGCGGTTAAATCTGCAGGAGTGCGCACCTCACTGATCAGTTTGGCTCCGGGCTGGGTAGGTGGCCCGTCATAAAGCCCATCGACATCCGATAGGAGTATCAGCGCCTCGGCAGCTACCAGGTGGGCAACAAGTGCCGCAAGTCGATCGTTATCGCCGACCCTGATTTCATCGGTTGCAACGGTGTCGTTCTCATTGACAATCGGAATAACACCCATTTCAAGTAGGCGAAATAAGGTGCGCTGGGCATTTCTATAGTGTGAACGGCGGGTCAAATCTTGTGCCGTCAATAGCACCTGACCAACGATGATGCCGTGTTTGGCGAACTCGCTGCTGTATTGCGCGATCAACATGCCTTGCCCAACACTGGCGGCCGCTTGCTGCGTTGCTAAATCGCGTGGGCGCGTCGTCAATCCGAGCGCCGGGAAACCTGCAGCGATCGCACCACTTGAGACGAGCACGACTTGGTGACCTGCTGCATGCCGTGCCGCTAACTGTGCAACTAGATCCGTAATACGCTCAGCAGCTAGCCCACCCCCGCGTTTGGTCAGCGATGATGAACCAACTTTTACGACGATGCGCCCAGCTGACGCCACCATCTCGCGAGCTTTCACGCACCCTCCACGTCGAGCTGGGCATCCAATCGCACATCGGTACCTCGTGGGCTCTTGCTAGAACCCATATCAACATGCAAAGTCGGCTGCCAATCGAATACAACCGCATTGTCGTCGCTACCGATCATCACGGTGCAGCCGGCTGCCGCACCCT
>CAMBQX010000196.1 GCA_945870085.1 Bifidobacterium breve
CTCTTGGGCCAGTAGACAGCTCGCTGGCATAGAACGAGGCCGCCTGCCGGGTCTTCGCGAACGGTAAATTCAAGCCAGGCCCGCCCGGGCATCTTCATCTCAGCGCGGAGCCTAAGTAGCTTTGGCGGAATACGTTCTTCAACCCGCCAGAAGTCCACCGCATCGCCGACCATCAAGGTGTCAGGGTTTCGGCGGCCCCTCCGCAGTCCAACGCCGCCAATGAGTCGGTCAATATTCCCGCGAATTTGCCACAGCAGGCGCGCTGAATACCAACCGTGCACCCCACCAATGCGATCTAGTGCCGCCCAGAGCGCCTCCGGTGAGGCTTGGGTTCGTAATTCACGCACATCGGTGTGGAGCGAGCCACCAGCCCACTCAGGGTCACTAGGTAATGGATCACTGGACCGGCCGGGAGTGGATGCACCGGACCACCGGGTAGCCACTTGGGCATCTCGAATCCGGGTGAGTGCACGTCCGACGGCATCCTCGAAGGTTAAAAGTCCATCCGGTGGATCGGGGATGAATTGCGCGATGTCATGGTCTCGGCAAACCGAGGGATGCCGCAGTGAGCGCACGAGTGGCTTGGCAATCGCCTTGGGTACCGGGGTGACGATATTGACCCAATGACTCGAAAGCCGCGGGGAGAGCAAATTGATAGGCAGGATGATGCGCTTGCGCAACCCGGCCACCGCGGCGTAGCGCTGCATCATGTCCTGAAAACTCATCACACCTGGGCCACCGATATCAAATATGCGGCTGACTTCCGGTGGTAGTTCGGCACCGAGAACGAGGTACCTCAGCACATCCCTAATCGCAATCGGCTGGGTTTTCATTCGCACCCAACGGGGGGCAATCATCGCTGGGAGGCGTTCGGTTAAGTAGCGAAGCATCTCAAATGATGCAGATCCAGAACCGATGATGACGGCAGCGCGATACTCAATAGTTGGCACACCGGAGGCGCGCAGGGTTTGACCAACAAGCACCCTCGATCGCATATGCGGTGTCATCTTCTCCTGTGGAATTTCAGGGGCCAGGCCGCCGAGGTAAATGATGCGCCCCACATTTTGTGTCGCACAAGCGGTTGCGAAGACCTGTGCCATCGACTGTTCGGCCGCTTCAAGTTCGTGGCCTTCTTGCAGCGAGTGGAGTAGGTAGTAGGCGACCTCGATGCCGTCGAGTGCGGCCGTGACCGCTACCGGGTCACTCGCGTCGCCAGCATAAATCTCAACCTGATTTGCCCAAGGGATGTCGCGGAGTTTCTCCGGTGACCGGGCAAGCACCCGGACTTCATGGCCAGCTCCGATTAGTTCACGTACCAGTCTTCCACCGACATATCCGGAGGCACCAGTTACCAGGCAGCGTTTACTCATGGCTCCATTCTGGTGCCAGATTGGGTTCCCGGCATGTTGGAGGGGGGGCGCGCCAAAACCGGAATCACGATGCCGGCGCGATCGAATGCGAGTTTCATGCGCTCTCGGATAGCCCGCGCTAACGGGACCTGCTGTTCGGGCACGGCCTTCGCGGTAATTCGCAAGAACACGGCGTCACCGCTCATCGACTCAACGCCGGCGAACATGGGCTTGCCCAGCAACATGTCGTCATAGGTGGGGTCTTCGTCCATGTCGATTGCGACGCTCTCAATAATGTCGCGCACCTTGTCGAGGTCGGCGTTATAAGCGACGGGGATATCGACAACAGCGAGTGTCCAGCCCTGTGATTTATTGGCTACCCGCAGGATTTCACCGTTGCGCACGTACCAGACTATGCCTGAGAGATCACGAAGCCTGGTGTAACGCAGTGCTACCTCTTCGACGGTGCCAATTGCGGGCCCAAGATCAACCACATCGCCAACACCAAATTGGTCTTCGATGATCAGAAAAATCCCAGACAGGTAATCCTTGACCAAAGTCTGGGCTCCGAACCCAAGTGCAACACCAATTACTCCGGCACTTGCGAGCAGCGGGGCAATGTCAACTCCAAGTAGGGGGAGTGCGGTTAGTAGCGCGATGACCCAAACCGTGATGCTGACCACGCTGGTAAGCAGTGATCCGATCGCCGCCGCTCGCTGCTCCGTGCGCTGGTTAAGTAAGACATCACTTAGCTCCGCGGTGCGCATCGTGCGCCGACTGTCTTCGAGGCGCTCGCGGCGTGCCCGTTCGGTGGTGCGGCGGACAACTCGACGAATTGCCCAAAGCAGAACTATTTGCGCGATCAGTGCAACCACAAAAATGCTGACGAACTGCAACGGCACGCCGATGATCCAATCCCGGGAGGCTTCCCACCAGGTTTGGTCTTTTGCCAAGATTGCGATTACCGAGGGCATTACTTAAGGCCTGTCCATTTGGCGAGAAATGCCAAATTGTCAGCCGACTCTTCAACCGACTTCGACATGGACCTCGCACCGTGCCCGACATCGCCTTCGGTTCGAAGCAGAATCGGTCGATCACCGCTGGTTGCGTGTTGGGTCGCCGCACACATCTTGCGCCCGTGCATTGGATCGGTGCGGGTGTCATTGTCGAACACCGCGAACATGGTGGCCGGGTAGTCGGTGCCTTCAGTGACTCGGTGATACGGCGAGTAGTTGAGTAGCCAACCGAATTGCTCGGCATCTTCGGGGTCGCCGTACTCAACTGTCCAGGTTGGCCCGAGCTCAGAGGTGGTGTACCTGATCATGTCGAGAAGTGGTGCGACGCAAACTACCGCGTTGAAAAGTTCGGGCCGCTGGGTCATGGCCGCACCCACAAGTAGCCCACCATTTGAGCCACCGTAAATACCAAGTTGAGTAGATGTAGTCCAGCCTTCGGCGATCAGGTACTCGGCTGCAGCATGGAAGTCATCGAAAACATTCTGTTTCAATCCGAGCATGCCGGCGCGATGCCAATCCTCGCCCTCTTCGCCACCACCGCGCAGGTTGGCTATGGCCCAGATACCTCCGGCTTCAACCCACGCCAAAATTGCTGCGGAGTAGCCAGGTGCCATTGGGATACCAAAGCCGCCGTAGCCATAGAGCACCGCAGGTTTTGCTTTATCGGGGTTATCAGACCCTGACAAAATGAACATGCGTACCTCGGTGCCGTCCTTTGACTTATAAATCACGTGCTTGGAGTAAACCTTCGGTACATCAACTTTGCCCGGCGGGACAGCATGGATTGCAGAAGTTCTGGTGCGTGCATCGTAGGAGTAAATAACCGGCACGGTGGTGTGATCTGTATAGACGTACCAAGCAACCGGGCCACCATCAATATGTTCGAGTGGGCCACCGATGGTGCCAACGCCAGGGAGCTCTACCTGTTCGATAAACGCACCATCGGCGGCGCGATTAAGTGACATCTCTGCGACGCCGTGTCGGGTCTTAACAACAAGCATTAGGTCTTCGGCTAAGTCCGGGCCATCGAGGATCGCTGATCCGTCGAGTACCGCATCGTCGTCCTCGGGTACGAGATCGACCCAATTCTCAAATTCGAGTGCATCTGGGGTGGTTACGGCCATTCGT
>CAMBQX010000197.1 GCA_945870085.1 Bifidobacterium breve
TTCCTGGTTGATGAAGAAACTTTGGCGCAGACCGATGCCTTCTTGGCCGGGGAACTCAACTCGGCGCTACGACGGTTGGTCGGTGAAGGCCGCGATGGGATTGAGCGGGCACTGCGGGCCCGGGCTGCCGACACCAGCAAATAATCAAAGCGAGTTCCAAGCCAGAACGAGAGTGCTGCTAAGTGGGCGGGTTAGGCCGGGTCGTTGAGGTGCAGCACCATGGGTGCCCCCGCATGCTCGGCGAGCAAAACCAAGCCGTCTCGAATACCGCCCGCAAGATCATCAACTTGGAATGAGGAACGCATAGTGAACGCCCCGAGTTCACAGGATCGATCATCAAGCAGCTTTGCCGCGGTGGTGCCGGTGACTATTTCAATAACCCGCCGGCTGGGATCAACCGCGACCAGCACCGCACTTTCAGGATCGGTCAACCTCGCATGTGCGGCGATGGCTGACTCGCGCTCATTCGGTAAGTCGCCCACATAGGCGCTAAAACACAGCCCAGAGATCTCACGAGCCAGATCAAGTGCGCGCTGCACCTTTTCGCGTTCGCGAAGGGTGATGGCATTACCACCGGTCACTTGCTCCACCCCCAACAAATGACTTCGAAACCATGTCGATTGCATCAGGTACCCGCGAAGGGTCAGGCGCAGTTGTCGCACTCGAAATGAAGAGTGCTCCACCGGGCAGTTCGGTCTCTTCGGCACTAGTTCGGCGCATCCAGCTGCCAGCTGAAACGGCAACCGCCAAGAATGCGGCGAGCGTTAATGGGATCCCGGCGAACAACAAGATGGCTTGTAATGGACTCACAGCATTAAGCCTAGACGCTCGCTATTTCGCTGCTCCCTCCGGACGGCACCAACCAGTCTCACCATCAACTCGGGCTTTGCGAACAAGTCTTCGAGCACCACCACCGCACCAGCGCTATCGGTCATTGGCACCCGCCAATTGGGGTACTCCTGATCGGTACCCGGCTGATTTTGGGCCCGGCGATCACCAAAGACATCAGGCAGCGCCACCCCAATAAGTCGGGCCGGGCTGGCAGCCACGGCTCGATGCAACGCGATTACGAACCCCTCCATCCCGGCATCAGTAGTTAGGTCGACGTCAGGTGGCATGAATCCATCGTCGATTAGCAACTTCGCCCATGACTCGCGCTCACGCGCGGAGGCGGCCCGTTCATCCTCTACCGGGCGGGTTAGCAGCCCAAGATCGGCGCGAATGCGCACATGCTCATCGCGCAAAAACCCAGCAGTCGGGGGTAGGTCATGTACCGAGACACTTGCTAGCACCTCGTGACGCCACTCGCTCGGGGGTTTCGCGTTTCCAGGCGAATCAGCCTCGAACCACAAAATGCTGGTGCCCACAATTCCGCGATCAGCGAGCACCTCCTGCACCCAACCTTCAACGGTGCCAAGATCCTCCCCGACCACAAGAGCACCGGCTCGTTGGGCTTCTAGGCACAAAATCCCCAACATCGCATCGTGATCGAGTTTCACGAATGTGCCGGCATTCGCCGGCATCCCTGCCGGCACTAACCAAAGCCGAAAGAGTCCGAGCACATGATCGATCCGCAGGCCACCTGCATGCCGCAGCACCGTTCGCAACATATCTCGATACGGCACGAAGGTAGCCTCGGCCAGTGCCGCCGGGTGCCACGGTGGTTGCGACCAGTCTTGACCAACCTGGTTATACATATCCGGTGGTGCACCAACACTTACCCCGCGCACTAACACCTCCTGCATTGACCATGCATCCGCGCCTTCAGGATGAACCCCGACCGCAAGATCTTGAAGCAAACCAATTGCCATCCCAGCGGCCTTAGCGGCTAGTTGAGTTCGAGCAAGTTGCTGATCCATCTGCCATTGCAGCCAACAGTGAAAGTCAATGAGTTCGGCATGGGCCGCACAAAACTCTGCGACCTCTTCGGTGCCCGGGCGCTCGAACCCACTTGGCCAGTTATCAGCTTCGCTGCCCAAGGTGTCACTTATCGCGCACCAGGTGGCAAAATCCCGCAAGCCCTGGCCCTCAAAGGCGCGGTATTCGGCGAACTCGGCGGACCGCTCACACGACAACCCGAGTGAAAAAATCGATTCGAGTGCCACCCGTTTAGCCGCCCAGACCGCATCACGGTCGAGATATTCGTCGGTACCGTTTCGCCTTTGCATTGTCTGCGCCAACTGCACTAGCCGTTCGCGCACCGGTGGCGCTAACTCCTCGAACTCGCCAACATTCTCGACGTGTAAATAAATAGGATTCGTGAACCGCCGAGTTACGGGTAGGTAGGGCGATGGCGTCATCGGCGGCCGCGGCGAAGCCGCGTGCAATGGGTTGATCAATAAGAATCCGGCGCCCAGCTCATTGCCACTCCATGCGGCCAGAGCTTCGCAGTCAGCCAGATCACCAAGCCCCCACGAACTTCTTGATCGCGTTGCGTATAGCTGGGTCATGAAACCCCATTGACGCTCACCCGTGAGGGCGACCGCATCAAGTCGCTCGGGGGTCATTACAAGTGGCATCGTCGCAACCTCATCAACAGTGCTGGCTGTTGCACTATGCCACCCAATGGGTAGGTCGGGTGGAACGGCAAAACTTGCCTCCCCGACGAAGCGGTCTCCCAGAGCAATAGGTTCGACATACCAATCCAGTTGCTCAAGAACTACTCGCTCACCATTTTCAAGATCGACATGCACACGCACTGACTGCCCGTGGGTAACGTGCACCCATAACCGGCGCTGCTCCCCTTGGCGGCCGATGAAGACGGGAGGGAGCATGCGGCGCCAATTACTCAGCCGCGCGTCTTCGAGGCCGCGCTCAATCGCATCATCACCGGTGAGATCAACTCCAAGTGCCGCAAGTACCGCCTCAACGGTAGTAGCGCTCACCCCAACATGTGAACGGGCTTGATCCCAATACTCAATCGCTACCCCATGTGCTGCCGCCAAGTTAGCGAGGCCTTCGCCGACCGCTACAAAATCGCCGGTGCTCACCACATATCCGGGTGACGGTGCGCCCACGGTTGTGCCCGCTCGAGTTGGCCGGCAAGGCTCAAGATTGTTACTTCATCAAATGGGCGACCCACCAACTGCACCCCAATAGGCAAATTCGCGTCAGTCCAATAAAGCGGAACGCTCAAGGCCGGTTGCCCGGTCATGTTGTATGGCGCGGTGAATGGCGTGAACTGCTTTTGTGCCTCGAAGTCAGCAGCCGGGTCTAGGTCGTTGCGCAGTTGGCCAATCAGGCGCGGAGTTTGGGCCAATGCTGGGGTTAAAATCACGTCGTATCCAGCGTGCATATTGATGGCACCGCGCGCCACATTTCGTAACATCCATGCAGCACTTGCTAACTCGATACCTGAGACTCCCCGCCCTCGATCGCGCAACCAGCGCGAAAGTGGCATCAACTCAGACTCGAGTTCTGGCACAACCGGTGTCAGCAACGCGAGCACACTCCACAAAGTTTCAAAAGACTCGGCCACGTTTGC
>CAMBQX010000198.1 GCA_945870085.1 Bifidobacterium breve
ATTTCTGGTGACTGCCTTGAGTCTTTGGCAAGGTAGAGCCGGCCGCCGGCATTGGCGACTAACTCATCCAATTCATCCAAAGCCGCCGCGAGCCCCGGGATGCCCGCAGGCACATCGGCCGCCAGAGTCCAGCCAGCCTGCGGAAATGAAAGTGGAGCTGGGTTGGCAGTACCAAAACGTTTTAACACGGTCAGGAAACTGGGTGCGCCGATACTTTGTAGTTTGCGAAGTGCGGTGCCAATAACTTCGCCGGCCTCATCTGGCACCACGAATTGATATTGGACAAATCCTGCGGGGCCGTAAACGCGATTCCAGTCTGCTACGAAATCAAGTGGATGAAAGAACTCAGAAATTGTTTGCAGCGCGCCCTGTTCATGTTTAGGGGCTTTGCGATACCACGCTTCGTTGAAGGCCCGCACGGTAAATTTATTGAGAAGGCCACTCGGGATAAACCCGGGAGTTTTCGCCAATGCCTTCGGGCCATAAGCGAGTGCAGTTGCGCGCTTGTGTTCGGGCAACTGATCGCGCGTTGCGTGATCACCGCGGGTAATTACCCCGCGTCCTGCTGCAGAGACACTGTCGATCCAGGCGACGCTATAGCGGTACTGTGAATCGCTTTCAATCATTCGCGCCATCACTTCGTCAAGGTCTGCGCAGCGTTCAGTGTCGACACTTATCAAAGAGCTAGAAATTGGGATCATCTTGAAAGTTGCCTCGGTCATCACTCCTGTTAAACCCATCCCACCGACCGTGGCCCAAAACTGTTCCTGCGATTGCGCGTCATCGGGATTAAGCGCACGTAACTCACCGAGCCCGTTAACGAGTTTTATCTCCTGGACATGATTGCCAAAGCTGCCCTCTACGTGGTGGTTCTTGCCATGCACATCGGCTGCGATGGCGCCACCGATTGTCACCATTCGCGTGCCCGGAGAAACCGGCACGAAGAACCCAGCGGGCACGGTAGCCAGTAAGAGATCGTGGAAGCTCACACCAGCGCCGACCGTGACAGCACCGGTGCTCGCGTTCAGGGAGATTGATGACATTTGCGCGAGGTTAATTACTGAAGCCCCGCCACTTTGGGCTGCGTCACCATATGAACGGCCCAGCCCACGTGCTAAGACTCCTCTAGGCCCGGATTCTTCGATGCACTTTTGCACTTCTTCAACGGTGCTGACCGGCACCACTTTCGCCAGCGAAGGCGAAGTACGCCCCCACCCGGTTAGGAGTTGTTCGTCGTCAGTACGTCGTATCGGTGATTGTTGTGACATTAAGCGCCCAATGCTCCTAAACCGAACAGCAGCAGCCAGACGCCACCGATGACTAACAGTGCCTTATCGTGCAGCACCGCGTCCTCGGGTGCCTCTGCTTTACCGCGATCAATGGCCACGCCGTATCTCAAAATTGCAAGTACGAATGGCAGCACACTCCACTGCGCCCACGGCAGGGTCGATGGAGCCTGACCAACCTCGAATGCCCACAGGCAGTAGGCAACGATCGTCACAGCGGCTGACACGCCCAAGACGAAACGCAGATAGCCCAATGAATAGCCATCAAGGCTGCGGCGCTTTGGTGTATTTGTGCCAGCAGCCTGGTTCATTGATCGCTCAAGTTCACTGAACCTCTTGCCCGCGGCCATAAAGAGTGATCCGAAACCGGCAACGATCAAGAACCATTGTGAGATCGGCAGGTTTGATGCGACGCCGCCAGCAATTGCCCGTAGCAGGAAGCCCATGGCAATGAGTGCTAGTTCAATAACCGGCTCGTGCTTTAAGAAGAGCGAATACGAAAGAGTGAAAATAAAATAGATCGCAACAACGCCCGCTAGTTCTGGCCTTATCCACCAAGACAATGCCAGTGCCACAAGTGCGAGCACGATGGCGAAAGCCGCCGCGACACTCGGCTTTAGGTCTCCCGCGGCGATCGAGCGATTGCACTTCGTTGGATGGTCGCGATCAGCATCAACGTCGCGAATATCGTTGATCAAATAAGTCGAACTCGATATTAGGCAAAATGCGATAAACGCCCAAAGGGTCGGCACCAACACCGATGGTTCGAAAAGTGAACCAGCCGCCAATGGAGCGGCAAGTACAAGAAGGTTCTTTAGCCATTGCCTCGGCCGCATTGCTGAGGCCAGTGCAACGGGTAGTGACCGACCCTTACGCGTCTCGTTCAACACTCGCCCCCGGCTCTGAATCGCCGACAATTCGAGCCAGCTGCGGTACCACAAGTAGCCAAGTGATTACGTGCAGGATTGACAGCCAGATACGGGTAGACCAAAGCACGTCAACGGGTTGCATGAGGAGCCCGCCGAGGGAAAGCAAGGCGATAAGGGTGCCACCCCAATAAACAACCCGGCGGGCGCCGCGTCGCCCCAACATTAAACTTGAGAGCAGCGCGCCAACTACAGCGGCAAGTACCGGGGCGAACAGCACTAAAAGCCACGGGACCACCACCAGTTCTCCGCCTAGTGCCGATGGCACCTCAAACGGCACCCCTAGTAGGCGCCCAATGCCATACACGAGCAGGCTCAGGAGGCCGGCCCAGCCGCCGGTCAGGGCGCCCGCGTATAGCAGGAACCGTAAGGTGGGGTTAGCTGACTTGGGAGGGGCAATCGGGGTCACCGATGTTGTCCAGAAGCCCGTCATACCCCCATTGTGGCGAATGATTGCGGGCCGCGACACAAGTGGGCGAAACGCGTCGCGCACTTGCGCAAGTTACTGATCAGTAGCATTATTAGGTTACTGGCTGGTAACCTTGCTCCGGGGCGGGGAGTTCCGCCAAACTGCAAAGGCCTAACTATCAAAGGAGCAAGGTCGGTCATGGGACATTACAAGAGCAACCTTCGTGACTTGGAGTTCAACCTTTTCGAGGTATTCGGTGCCGGTGATCGCCTTGGCAACGGGCCTTTTGCGGATATGGACGAAGACACCGCGCGCGATGTCCTCCGCGAAGTTGAACGACTAGCAACCGGTGAGCTCGCCGACTCCTTCGCGGACTCAGACCGAAACCCACCGATTTATGACCCCAAGACTAAATTGGTAACGATGCCCGAGAGCTTTAAGAAGTCTTACCGCTTACTCCTGGATTCACAGTGGTGGCGCCTTGACCTGCCCGCACATATGGGCGGCTCTGGTGCGCCACCGTCACTGCGTTGGGCGGCCAGCGAAATGCTGCTCGGCTCAAATCCCGCTGCATTCATGTTTATGTCCGGGCCTGGTTTTGCCAGCATTCTTGACAGTATCGGCAACGCGGATCAAAAACGCGCTGCTACTTTCACCATCGACAAGGGCTGGGGCTCGACGATGGTATTAACGGAGCCAGACGCAGGTTCCGACGTCGGTGCAGGCCGCGCCAAGGCTATTGATAACGGCGACGGTACTTGGCGCATTGAAGGCGTTAAGCGTTTCATCACCTCCGGTGAGCACGACATGGCCGAGAACATTATGCATTTGGTGCTGGCGCGACCAGTTGG
>CAMBQX010000199.1 GCA_945870085.1 Bifidobacterium breve
TCATCGCTACCTGCCAAAGCATTAACTGCGCTGACCAAATTCGCACAGGTGGTGCCCGGAGCCACCGGCCCCGAGCTGTCGGCCCGAAACTTAATCGCCTCAAAAAATGGCGTGGTGCGCGAGGTATCGACAAGCTGCGGCACCCCATCGATGCCAACCCGGTAAACCGAACCACCAATCATGATCAATTCGCCATCAAGGTTGTCGAAGGTGCCCAGCCCCAAAGTTTGTCCGCTCAGCGCCGACTTAATGGGCAACAAGCCGTCGTAATCCGGTGAAGTCAAGTATGTGTAGGTGCCGATTTGAGCGACCCAAGGTTTGTCGCCGGCCTGCGCCGCCGTGATCGGTCCGGCGACAGCAATCAGCGTCGCCGCCCCCAGCGCCATCCACAAACTCAAGTGCTGCTTCATGAGTAGCTTCCTCCGATTAAAGGCTGGATCCAAAAAAGCCTAGCCACAGTCTGCCGCATGAGCCGATGACACAATCATGGCATGGCCATCTTCGAGATTGACGACGTCTTAGATTCGCGCCTTGCCGATTACGTTTCCCTGACCGATGTCACTTTGCGGTCACGGCATGAGCCGGATATGGGTATCTATATTGCTGAGAGCGCATACATCATTCGTCGGGCCCTTGAAGTAGGCCACCGACCGCGCTCAATCCTGATGGACCGGCGCTGGCTCAATGACATGCAAGATGTTATAGCCACTATTGATGAGCATATTCCCGTGCTCGTCGGCGAGCCCGATCTCCTCGAAGCAGTAACCGGCTTCCACGTCCACCGTGGCGCTTTAGCCTCAATGCACCGACCAACCTTGCCAACAGTTAGTGAGGTCACTAGTCAGGCCCGCCGCATCGTTATCCTCGAGGATCTCGTAAATCACACCAACGTCGGTGCCATCTTCAGATCTGCGGCCGCCCTCGGCATTGATGCCGTACTTATCACTCCCAGATGCGCCGACCCCTTATATAGACGAAGTGTGCGCGTTTCCATGGGGACTGTCTTCCAGATCCCGTGGACCAGGATCGCGGATTGGCCAGCTGGCCTAGACCAACTGCGAAGTAGCGGTTTCACAATCGCGGCAATCTCGCCCGCGGGCAATGACAACGTTGACCTTCGCCAGTTGGCGCAGGACCCACCCGAGCGCCTCGCCTTGGTATTCGGGACCGAAGGAGGCGGATTAACTAAGCACGCATCGGTAGAAGCCGATATCTCTGTACGCATTCCCATGCAGGGTGGTGTCGACTCACTAAATGTTGCCGCGGCATCAGCGGTAGTTTTCTGGGCACTCAATTAGGCGAAAAGGCAGCCGCACTCATTTCGTAAATATCTTCCGGTCCATCGGTTTCATCCAACTGCTGCCCAACGAGATTGAAACCAAATGACTCAATTAGTTTCACCGAAGCTACATTCGTTGGGCTAACCGTATATCGCAGCCTTGAGACTTCTGGTTGCTCAACAGCCCACGACCACATCCCGACTAGGGCCTCGCGTCCATACCCTTGCCTTTGAAAACTCGGGTGGATACCTAATCCGATTTCAATCATGCCGGCATCATCAGGTGGGCCATGGAAGCTAGTGCTACCAATAATTTCGCTAGTTTCCTGCAACACGATCCAACGCACGAACCAAATATTTACCCGAGGGTCTGCTTTAACTTGCGGCACCCGCCAATGTAAGGGCCCACTGTCGTCCATCAACACCCGATGCGGGTTACTGAAAGCCTTGCCTTCGTAGATTCGAAGTCCATTCGGAAATTCGAAGAGCTCGATCATCTCATCGGCAGATAACGGGTGAAGTTCGATTCGCACGCTCCAATAATGCCAGTTGGCAACGCGTGTAGCCTCCGCCTATGTCTTCCGTTGCGGTATCGGGCAAGGCATCTAGGCGGTTCCACCGGGCTTGGCTGGTAGCCGGCGTTACCTTCTTAGTACTCCTCGCCTCCGCTGCCTTTCGCTCCTCGGTGGGCCTGCTCATCGTCCCGTTTGAAGAGGATTTCGGCTGGTCGCGTTCAGCAATCTCACTCGCCGTTTCAATCAACCTCGTTTTCTATGGGGTAACCGCACCATTTGCCGCAGCACTAATGGAGCGCTTCGGGATTCGAAATATTGCCGCACTCGCGCTTTCCTTAATAGCTCTTGGTACCGGACTCACACTTGTCATGACCGCAGCATGGCAACTTGTGTTGCTTTGGGGAGTGTTAGTTGGTCTCGGCACCGGCTCCACCGCACTTGTCTTTGGTGCCATAGTCGCCAACCGTTGGTTCACAAAAAATCGCGGACTGGTGATGGGTATTCTCGGCGCTGCCTGGGCCACTGGATCCTTGGTGTTCCTCCCGCTGCTGTCGAACATCATCAACAATTTCGGGTGGCGCTACGCGAGCCTGGGCATCGCCATGATGTGCCTGGCGCTCATCCCTGTTGTCTGGATAGTTATTAGAGATCGCCCCTCGGATATTGGATTGCGCCCATTTGGCTCAAGTGAGGTAGTGACCACCGAGGAATTAACAACCAACACCACCCATAGTGCACTCAGCGCCGCTCGCACTGCCCTATCAACCCTTGCATTCGCTGCCAAAACCCGCGCCTTCTGGCTGCTAGCTGGAACTTTCTTCATCTGCGGGTGGACAACCAACGGCATTATCAGCACACATTTCGTGCCGGCCGCCCATGACCACGGCATGGGCGCGACAACCGCCGCTGGCCTACTGGCCATCGTCGGGATCTTCGACATCATCGGCACCCTGGGTTCAGGGTGGCTCACGGACCGGGTAAATCCACGCGTACTGCTCGGCATCTATTACGGGTTTCGTGGTGTCGCACTAATTGCGCTACCGGTGCTGCTTGGGCCAAATATTGACCCACCGATCGTGGTCGTCATGATTTTGTTTGGACTCGACTGGGTTGCAACAGTGCCTCCGACCGCAACCCTGTGCCGCGAGATCTACGGCAGCGAGCGCGGCCCAATCATTTTCGGCTGGGTCTTTGCAGCACACATGATCGGTGCCGCATTCGCAGCATCCGCGAGTAGCGTCATCCGAGAACAGTTTGGCGACTACTCAACCGCCTGGTTTTTAGCCGGTGCACTCGCCCTGATTGCAGCAGTTGCCGCATTTATGATCCCGCGCCGATCATTTGAACCCGCCGTCACTTAACGAATACATGCACCAAGTCAAGATCAACGCGAACCGGCAACTCAGCCAGGAGATCGGCAACACTGTCACGAAAATCAACAAACATGCCGGCGCTCACGACATCGAGGGCCTCATCGCCAGAGGTAAACACCCCGATACCGCGTATTACTCCGGCGGTTGGGTCACCGGTGACCAAGATGAGGTCTTCTGTTGGGTTGCTCTCGCCGAACCGATCAGCGAAATCCACATAAGCCTCCATGACAGTTTCGTATTGCCCAGGCTTGACGTGCATGGTGTATTCGATGACGCTGCTCATGGATTCTCCTCAGAATAA
>CAMBQX010000200.1 GCA_945870085.1 Bifidobacterium breve
AGGGCGCTTTCATCCCGGCGGCGGCGCTCTGGGGAGAGGTCGGCCAGTGGATCACCCACCGGAAGGAAGTCCACGCTCATGTGTGTCAGGCTTTCATAGTGACCGTGAACCCCCTAGCACTGACCCCAGACATCGCTGATCGGTTTACCCGTTGGGGGAGGTCGCCGAAACCGGTGGCCCTGGGCCAGCTCGCCCAGGAGTTCCTGGAATCCCAGGTTGGAGCAGGTAGGCCACTGGCGCCGACACCGGTGGCCAAGGATTTGGTCCCGGAGTCCAGGCTCCCGGCCACCGCGCTCGCGGCCTTGATTGCTGCGGTCGGAGAGTCGCAGGTACTACTTGATTCCATGGCCCGGCTGCTTCACAGCCGCGGGATGTCTTATGTAGACATGCTCCACCGGCGTGGAGCCGATACCAGCACCGTGCCGGCCGCCGTGTTGCATCCAACAAGCCATGACCAAGTGTTGGAGGTGCTTCGCATTTGCGTCGAGCATAGGATATCGGTGGTGCCGTATGGCGGGGGCACCTCGGTTGTTGGGGGAGTAACCAGACCAGCTGAACCAATCGGCATCGTTATCAGTTTGGACAAACTCAGTGCGCTCGTCGCACTAGATGAGGTGTCGGGTCTGGTACGAGTGCAGCCGGGAATGACCGGGCCGGTTCTCGAACGCCTGCTGGGCGCCCGCGGATTCACCCTTGGCCACCTGCCGCAGTCATGGGAGCGTGCGAGCATCGGTGGGTATGCGGCAACTCGATCCGCCGGTCAGGCTTCAACTGGTTATGGCCGAATTGACGACATGATTGAGTCGGTGACTCTCGCCACGCCAATTGGTACTTGGTCCGCGGGCCGGGTGCCGGCGAGTGCTGCTGGGCCAAACTTGATGCAACTTGCCCTTGGAAGCGAGGGAGCATTTGGCGTCATCACCGAAATCACCCTACGTGTGCGGCGCCTTGCTATCGCCCGTCGCTATGAAGGGGCGATTGCCCCTTGTTTTGCAGCGGGGATTGATGCCTGCCGCGAGTTGGCGCAACTTGGGTTAACCAGTGCGGTGATAAGGCTTTCTGATGAAGCCGAAACCGTTGCAACACTTGCGATGTCGGGCCCCACCGGAGTTAAACGCAAAATATTTGACCGGTATTTAGCAGCCCGCGGAGCGGGCCAGGGCGCACTCTTGATTATGGGCTGGGAGGAGCATTCATCGGCAATTTTGACCGCGCGGCGCGATGCGGCGTGGGCGGTTTTGAAGAAGTTCGGCGTAGTTTCGCTAGGCAAGGGCGTAGGTTCAACTTGGGAGCATGGCCGGTACTCGGGCCCGTATCTACGAGACACGTTGCTAGACAGTGGCTACCTGGTTGAAACCTTCGAGACCGCAACCTCTTGGGCCGAACTGCCAAATCTTCATCAGGTTGTCCGGCGGGCAGCTCTTGCCGCTCTGGTTGACCCTGAGCACACCCCCTATGTCATGTCTCATATCTCGCATGTCTATGAGACGGGAGCCTCGCTGTACTTCACCGTAATCGATAGCGGAGGAGCAGGCTCCATCGAACGTTGGCTGGCAGCGAAAGCAGCCATTAGTTCTGCATTGCATCCTGCCGGCGGAACTATTACCCACCACCACGCCATTGGCCGCGATCACGCACCATGGCTTGGCGGCGAAGTTGGCCCTGTTGGGATGGGGCTTTTGCGGGCCATCAAATCCGAGCTTGACCCGACGGGGATCATGAACCCGGGTGTACTTATTCAAATCGCGGATTAAGTGCTTAGCGTGAGGGGGCGCGGGCAAAGCCTGCTCAGTAACTCCCGAAACGGGGACAAAGCCGGGGTGCGCTGCTAGCCTGAAAGCGCGCGAATTCAGGTACGGGCCGGCGGGCACGGGGGATCCGCCGGGCTATTTACTACTCAATCAAGGTGCGATCTCGATATCGGTTACCAGTCTAACTTCGCGCAGCACTATGTCATCGCTGATAACGCGATCGCGGTATGCCGAGTCCGGGCCCCAACCACTTACGCTGAAAAATGCCCTTGAAAGTTCATCGGCCAACGGGAGCCAGGTAATTAGTGTCTGGCTTCCGCTAGCACGCAACTGATCAACGGTGGCAGCCAAAAGCCTTGACCCATGCCCTTTACGTATGCAATCGGGATCAACAACTAGTGCGAGCAACTCCGCGGTGGTGGGGCCAGCATCTGGATCATTACTTGGTCCGAAAGCGGCGTAGCCGACCAGCGCATCGGAGCCACTTGAGCCATCGAGTGCGACCATGAGGCGGTGGTTTGGTGTCGGGGGGTTCAAGATTCCTGATGCCCAAGTGAGAGCTAGGTCACCTGGATCAAGGGCTGCAAGTTCGGCCGCGGGCAAAATATTCGAGTACTTAACCTGCCAAGACCGGATTTGGACCGCCGCGATTTCATCAACATCTGAGGTTCTGGCGGGTCTTACTCCGGTCGGCATTACTCCATTGTGCCGTGTCGTAGGCGCGCGCACCAACACCGGTTTCGGTCCTGTTCCCCGATAGGGTGACCCACGTGATTGAGATTCCAGGGCTGCTATTTCGTAGCGACGTCACCGTAGAACTAGTTCGAGCGGGTGCAAGTGATGCCGATGTAGCCTTCGCGGCCCGGGTATCAACCGTCGGAGAGCAATCACTCGATGATTTAAACGCGGACCCCGCCTCGGCTAAAGGGCTGATCAGTTATTTGATGCGCGAGCGTCACGGCAGCCCATTCGAACACAATTCGATGACCTTCTTCGTGCAGGCACCAATTTTTGTCTGGCGTGAGCATATGCGCCATCGGGTTGCCAGTTATAACGAAGAGTCGGGCCGCTACCGCGAGTTGCAGCCGGTTTTTTATGTTCCTGATCGAGCGCGCAATGTACTTCAGGTAGGTAAGACGGGCTCTTATGAATTTTTACCTGGCGATGATGGGCAATACGATTTGATCGAATCCACTATGCGTGAGTCTTGCCGGCAGGCCTATGTGGCTTACCAAGAACTGCTAGGCGCCGGTATTGCCCGCGAGGTGGCGCGAATGGTACTTCCGGTTTCGATCTATTCCAGTGCATATGTGACCATGAATGCTCGGGCGCTGATGAATTTCCTGTCCCTTAGGCGCAAGGCGGAGGCCTCCCAGTACCCGTCGTACCCGCAGCGCGAGATCGAGATGGTGGCTGAAAAGTATGAGGAGAAGTGGGCGGAGTTGATGCCCATTACACATGCAGCGTTTGTCGCCGCTGGGCGCGTTGCGCCTTGACGATAGCCTTCACCCATGCCCGGTCCTAGTACTACTAGCCACCCCTTTGGGGTGATGTTGACGGCGATGATCACTCCGATGCATGCCGATGGCAGTGTTGACCTTGATGGTGCCCAGCGTTTGGCCGCCCATCTGGTTGACAATTTGGCGCACGACGGCTTGATCATCAATGGCACCACCGGTGAGTCAGCCACGACAACTGA
>CAMBQX010000201.1 GCA_945870085.1 Bifidobacterium breve
ACCATTTTCAAGATCGACATGCACACGCACTGACTGCCCGTGGGTAACGTGCACCCATAACCGGCGCTGCTCCCCTTGGCGGCCGATGAAGACGGGAGGGAGCATGCGGCGCCAATTACTCAGCCGCGCTTCTTCGAGGCCGCGCTCAATCGCATCATCACCGGTGAGTTCAACTCCAAGTGCCGCAAGTACCGCCTCAACGGTGGTAGCACTCACCCCAACATGTGATCCGGCTTGATCCCAATACTCAATCGCTACCCCATGTGCTGCCGCCAAGTAAGCGAGGCCTTCGCCGACCGCTACAAAATCGCCGGTGCTCACCACATCTCCGGGTGACGGTGCGCCCACGGTTGTGCCCGCTCGAGTTGGCCGGCAAGGCTCAAGATTGTTACTTCATCAAATGGGCGACCCACCAACTGCACCCCTATCGGCAAATTCGCGTCGGTCCAATACAGCGGAACGCTCAAGGCCGGTTGCCCCGTCATGTTGTAGGGCGCGGTGAATGGCGTGAACTGCTTTTGTGCTTCAAAGTCAGCGGCCGGGTCTAGGTCGTTGCGCAATTGGCCAATAAGGCGTGGAGTCTGGGCCAACGCTGGGGTTAAAATTACGTCGAAGCCCGCGTGCATATTGATGGCACCGCGCGCCACATTTCGTAACATCCACGCAGCACTTGCTAACTCGATACCTGAGACTCCCCGCCCTCGATCGCGCAACCAGCGCGAAAGTGGCATCAACTCAGACTCGCGTTCCGGCGCAACCGGTGTCAGCAACGCGAGCACACTCCACAAAGTTTCAAAAGACTCGGCCACGTTTGCCGGGAAGGGCGCCGGCACATCTTCAACTACATGGCCAAGGGCAGTGAGTAAGTCCGTAGCATCTTCGTAGGCAGCCATGCACTCGGCGTCAATGGCGACATCGGAAATTACCGGAGTGCAATAACGGCCGATGCGCAACTTGCCCGGTTCCCTTTGCGCAGCCTTCAAGAAAGTCATGCCCGCTTCAAGTGGTGGTGCCACGTGAGGGTCGTCGGCGAAGTGGCCGGACATTACATCCAATAGTGCCGCCGCATCAGACACGGTGCGGGCCAGTGGGCCATTGACACCAAGGTCTCCGACACCATCACGTATCGGGCCATTTGAGATTCGCCCCCGCGAAGTTTTGAGCCCAACCAAACCGCAGACACTTGCGGGTATCCGAAGTGAGCCGCCGCCATCAGAGCCTTGGGCCACCGGCGCTAGGCCTGCCGCGACCGCCGTCGCCGCGCCACCACTCGAACCGCCCGCCGACCGGGTTAGATCCCAAGGGGTGCGGGCTGGACCCGTAACCAGGTTTTCGGTGTAGCAGGTTAAACCGAACTCCGGAGTGTTGGTTTTGCCCGTCATCACCGTGTGTCCTTGTTTCAGGCGCGTGACCACATAGTCGTCAATGGTTGGGGTGAGCCCAAATGCCTTTGACCCAAATGTGCAGGGCACCCCAGCCACAAAATTCAGGTCCTTAATCGGAACCACCACCCCGTGCAAAACTGAAAGCCCACTTAGATCGGTGGTTCGAGCTACTACCTCATCGGCGGCTCTCGCCTGCTCCAAGGCAAGGTCAGGGGTGAGGGTAATGAAGGCACCCAATTCGGCATTTAATGTGGTCGAACGCGCCAAATAATGCTCGGTTAGTTCGACCGAAGAAACCTCCCGGGTGGCAATTGCCCGCGCTTGCTCTAAAGCGGTGAGGTCGTGCAGTGCGCTCATAAGGCAAAGCCTAGGGTGGAGACCGTGACCACTTACCCGCCAACCCCACGCCTGGACCTAGTTGAGCAAATGCACGGGGTTGCAGTGCCTGACCCCTATCGCTGGCTCGAAGATCCGACCGATGAGCGCACCGCAACCTGGGCCGCGGGTCAGGGCGAATTGATGGATAAAGAACGTGCAAGTTGGCAAACCCGCGACCGGTTCGTTGAGCGGGTTGAGCAACTCCTCGGGGCCGGCAGTATCTCACCGACTTATTGGCGCGGTGATCGCGCCTTCCTCATGCGCCGTGATTCGAGTCAGCAGTTCGCGGTGCTCTATGTGACCGAAGGCGACGGGGCCGAACGGGTACTGATAGACCCGATGGCACTTGATCCAGAGGGGCTAACCACCCTCGATTCATGGCAACCTTCGAAGGAGGGCGATCGCCTCGCGTACCAACTCTCCGAAGGCGGTACCGAGGAGTCAGTTGTTTATGTTATGGACATTGCCACCGGTCACCAAATCGATGGACCAATTGACCGGTGCCGCTTCTCCCCTATTGCTTGGTTAGTTGGTGGTGAGGCCTTCTACTACGTACGCAGCATCGCCCCAGAATTGCTGCCAGAATCCGAGCGCAACTTCCATCGACGGGTTTATCTGCACAAGGTCGGCACGCCAACAGAAGAAGATGTGTTGGTCTTTGGCGCGGGCATGACGATGACCAATTACTACGGGGTCGTGGTGAGCCGCGATGGCCGGTGGCTTCAAGTATCGGCAGCCGAAGGTACCGAGCCGCGCAATGACCTGTGGCTCGCAGACCTAAGTTTGTGCGAGCCCTCCGCACCTGCATTCACCTTGATTCAAGGTGACGTCGACGCCCAAACTTCGTTGACATTTGGCCGTGATGGCCGCGTCTATGTGAACACTGACCGCGAAGCCCCGCGTGGACGAATGGCCGTAACCACCCCAGATGCACTCGAATTTGAGAATTGGGTCGATCTCGTACCCGAGGACGACGATGCGGTACTCGACGGATCAGCGATCCTCGATGGCCCGGACTTAGCCGAAGACCTAATTCTCGTGGTTAAGACCCGACACGGCGTCGCCGAGATGTCACTTAATCGCGCCTCCGATGGTGCGTTTATCGAACAGGTAGAGCTCCCTGGAGTTGGCACTATCGGTGGCCCACTCGAACATATTGACGGTGGCCCGGTTGCTTGGTACGTCTATACAGATCACACCACCGTGCCGGTTATTTATTCTTATGATGCACGCACCAGAACTTCTGCAATCCACGCTGTCCCGCCGGGCAAAGTTGATGTCCCGAAGGTTTACTCCAAGCACGTGATTTATCGGTCAAAGGACGGCACCGAGGTACGCATGTTCATTTTGTCAGGGTCTGATAACCCCGATAAAGCAAAACCTGCAGTGCTTTATGGCTACGGCGGCTTTGGTATCCCAATGGCACCTGGCTACTCCGCAGCAATTTTGGCCTGGGTTGAAGCCGGCGGTATCTGGGCCATAGCCAACCTGCGCGGTGGTGGCGAAGAAGGTGAGGATTGGCATCGCGCCGGCATGCTCGGATTGAAACAGAATGTTTTCGATGACTTCCATGCTGCCGCCGAGTACCTGATCGCCGAAGGCTGGACCACACCTTCACAACTTGGTATTTACGGCGGCTCAAATGGTGGGCTGCTTGTGGGCGCGGCCATGACCCAGCG
>CAMBQX010000202.1 GCA_945870085.1 Bifidobacterium breve
GGACGACAGGCTCACGGGCCGAGCGTGAGTGCGAGCGTGAACATGGCGATCTCATTGAACAGGTGCGGGGTGATCTTATTGAGGCCATCATCACCGAATCAGAGGACGAGAACTTGATGGATCGCTTCGTTGCCGGTGATCCAATAGAGGTCCAAACATTAAAAAGGGATTTTGAGCAAGCTGTGGCCCGAGGCCACTTTCACCCGGTCGTTGGGCACTCCCTATCTCCGGCAACTTTAGGTACTGAGCTGATACTTGACCTGATAGCACGCGGTTTCCCTTCGCCGGCCGAGCGCCCCCTGCCAATCGTCACGAGCGTCGGCGGTGAACCCAAGCCACCGTTGTCGGCCGACCCTGCCGGCTCCCTTTGCGCAGAAGTAATAAAAACCACAACCGATCCAGATAGCGGCAAGATTTCGATAGTACGTGTTTTCTCCGGCGCCTTGACGGCCGATCAGGCGGTCCACGTTTCAGGGCATTTCGAAAGTTCATCTGGGCACCAAATCCAAGACGTTGATGCGCGAATCGGGCCACTCGGTGCTCTGCTGGGTGCAGCACAGCGCCCGGTTGCCCACGCGACAGCCGGCAGCATCGTGTCAGTTAGCAACCTGACTGGCGCCGAGACCGGCGATACTTTGTCTAGCCCCGCCCAACCGCTGATCATGGAACCCTGGCTGATGCCAGAACCATTTTTTCCAATTGCGATTCGTGGTCTTACCGCCGCAGACGAAGATAAATTAGGCCCGGCTCTTGCCCGCGTACTCGCGGAAGATCCGACTCTTCGCATTGACCAAAATCTGGATGCCGGGCAGAGGCTGGTTTGGTGCCTAGGTCCGGGCCATGCCGATCTAGTTGCCGAGCAGCTAAGAACGCGATATCGAGTAAATGTTGATACCGAGGAAATGCGGATTCAACTTCGTGAAACCTTTGCAACTGCGGCTCAGGGAATCGGTCGCCATGTAAAGCAATCTGGCGGGCATGGCCAGTTCGCCGTCTGCGAGATAGTCGTCGAGCCACTGCCGGCGGGAGGCGGTTTTGATTTCGTCTATAAAGCATTAACTGGCGGCGTATCCCCCGAGGTTATTGGCTCAGTTGAAAAAGGTATTCGAGCCCAGTTACTTAAAGGTGTTGCTATCGGCTACCCGGTTGTTGATATCCGCGTAACTCTGGTTGCTGCAAAGTCACACAATGTTGAGCAATTGGATATGGCCTTCCAGGACGCTGGCGCTTTAGCCCTTAAAGACGCCGCCACTAAATCACCAATAAACCTGCTCGAGCCGCTGATCGAAATCGCAGTGATAACGCCTGATGAGCACATGGGTGCGGTGATTTCAGATTTTTCAACCCGACGCGGAATCGTGACCGGCACCGAGTCAATGGCCGGTGGGCGCAGCGTGGTGCGAGCAATCGTGCCCGAGGCCGAAATCACCCGCTACGCGATCGACATTAGATCCCTCACCCATGGCACCGGAAGTTACACCAGAAAGCCTGCAGGGTTCGGGCCAATGCCTTCGGCCGCGGCCAAGAAAATTCTTGGCGGCTGACTCTTTGAAGTCAACTTATTGGCCAGGAATCAGCGACCAGTTGGCGCGTGTCTTCCAGTAATTGAGAAATTGTTTTGGTTCCGCCAATAATCGGCAAGAAATTAGTGTCGCCGCCCCAGCGAGGTACGACATGCTGATGCAGGTGACCGGCGATCCCGGCCCCCGCTGAAGACCCTTGGTTCATGCCGATATTGAATCCGTGCGCATTGGAGACGGTGCGCAGAGTTGTCATTGCCTGCTGTGTGAACTGCCCAAGTTCGATAATCTCTTCATTAGACAGGTCGGTGTAGTCGGCTACGTGACGATAAGGGCAGATCATCAAATGCCCGGAGTTATAAGGATACAAATTCAACACGGCATAGACCAACGTGCCCCGAGCGACAACAAGGCCTTCATCGGGGCCAAGGTCAGGAGCTACACAAAATGGGCAATCAGCGCCCGCGTCTGTGTGCTTTGGCTTACTCTCACCGCGCAGATACTTCATCCGATGTGGAGTCCAAAGTCGATCCCAGGCCTCTCCCATAACTAAACCTGAGCCCGAGATGCGATTACACCCGTGATTTCGGTAACCGCATCAGCAATACTGATGCCATTCTTCTGGGTGCCATCGCGGTAGCGGAAAGACACGGCGCCCTCGGCGACGTCCTCATCACCAGCAATCAGCATGAATGGCACCTTGCTTTTTTGCGCAGTTCGGATCTTCTTTTGCATTCGGTCATCAGATGTATCTACCTCGACCCTCACCCCGAATTCACGCAACTTTTCAGCCACGCCCTGCAGATAGTCATTATGCGAATCAGTGATCGGTATCCCGATAACTTGCACGGGAGCGAGCCAGGGCGGAAACGCCCCCGCGTAATGCTCCAAAAGCACCGCGAAGAACCGCTCAATGGAGCCAAAGAGCGCCCGGTGGATCATCACCGGGCGCTGTCGGTTGCCATCAGCACCTTGGAATTCAAGGTCAAAGCGCTGCGGTAACTGGAAATCAACCTGAATGGTCGACATCTGCCAAGTACGACCGATGGCATCCTTGGCTTGGACGGACACTTTCGGTCCATAAAAGGCTGCTCCGCCTTCATCAAGTACCAATTCGAGATTCTGCTTGCTTGCAGCCTCGCGTAAGGCTTCGGTCGCCTCCACCCATTCGGCGTCCTCGCCCACAGATTTATCCGGGTTGCGAGTTGAAAGCTCAAGATAGAAATCGGTCAAACCATAATCGCGCAAAAGATTTAGCACGAACGTAAGGAGTCGATCGAGTTCATCGGGCATCTGCTCTTTGGTGCAGTAGATATGGGCATCGTCTTGGGTGAAACCGCGTGCGCGCGTTAGACCTTGCACCACTCCAGACTTCTCGTATCGATAAACGGTGCCAAATTCAAATAACCGAAGTGGCAGCTCTCGATAAGAGCGGCCGCGAGAAGCGAAAATCAAGTTATGCATGGGGCAATTCATCGGTTTTAGGTAGTAGTCGGCTCCTTGCTTACGCACCACACCTTCGTCATCGATCTCTGCGTCGAGGTGCATCGGCGGGTACATGCCTTCGGCGTACCAATCCAAGTGGCCGGATTGCTCAAAGAGCGCTGCTTTTGTTATGTGCGGCGTATTTACGAACTCATAGCCGCCGGCTTCATGACGTTTTCGGGAATAGTCCTCCATCACCCGGCGCACCACGCCACCTTTGGGGTGGAACACCGCGAGCCCTGAGCCAATTTGCTCGGGGAATGAGAACAGGTCCATTTCAGCGCCAAGGCGTCGGTGGTCGCGGCGCTCAGCTTCTTCAAGGAATGTCAGATGCGCCTTTAGTTCGTCCTTGGATGGCCAGGCGGTGCCGTACACCCGCTGCAGGGATTCATTCTTTTGATCGCCTAG
>CAMBQX010000203.1 GCA_945870085.1 Bifidobacterium breve
TTCGAAATGCGAGCGCCGAGATCACCCGCGCAGCCCTTGATGGCTACCTCGATCGGATCGTCGAACGTGAGTTTTCGGAGCTAGGCCGTGCGTTACGTAATCCAGGAGCACTGCGCAGGTGGCTAACGGCCTACGCCGCAGCCACTTCCAGCACCGCAACTTTTGAGAAGATCCGTGACGCCGCTACTCCGGGCGAAGGCTCGAAGCCGGCTCGAAGCACAACGATTCACTATCGTGACACCCTTGAAGCTCTCTGGATTATTGACCCGCTGCCAGGTTGGTTGCCTTATGGCACCGGGTTGAATCGGCTCAACGAAGCGCCGAAACATCATCTGGCCGATCCGGCACTTGCAGCTCGCCTATTAGGTGTTGATGAAGCGGGATTACTTAGTGGTGATCGAACCGCGAGGCCGGGCTCGCGTAACTTCAGCCTGCTAGGTGCACTATTTGAATCACTTGTGACCTTGAACTTACGTGTCGCTGCTCAAGGTGCCAATGCGAAGGCGCACCACTTACGCACTAAAGGCGGTGAACACGAGGTTGACATCATCTTGAGCCGTGACGACCGCAAGGTTGTTGCTGTTGAAGTCAAACTCGCGCAATCTGTTGGCGACGATGATGTTCGCCATTTAAACTGGCTAAGGGCACAAATTGGCGAAGACATGTTGGATGCCGTGATCGTGACCAGCGGGTCAGTGGCCTATCGGCGCAAAGACGGCATTGCGGTGGTTCCCGCAGCATTACTGGGCCCGTAAGCGCCTTGGGTAGACTCGCCACCGTCATGACAGGCCGGGTTATGTCCGGGAGAGGTGGGGAAACATGTTGACCGACCTTTACCGGCAACGGGCTCTCATCGGGGCTTTTGCCAACCGGGATTTCGCCACCCGTTACCGCTCCAGCATCCTGGGCTGGGCCTGGTCCTTGATCCAGCCCCTTGCCATCTTGGTGGTTTTCGCCGCCGTCTTCAGTTTGGTATTTCGCATTAAGGCCCCAGACCTAGGTAATGGCGAAGGCGCGTCGTACGCCGCTTTCCTATTTACCGGCTTGGTGACCTGGAACCTCTTCGCGGGTCTACTTAATCTTTCGATGACGCAGCTCAAGTCAAATGGCGAACTCCTTAAGAAGGTTCAGTTCCCGGCGTGGGCGCCGATTCTCGGTGCCTCGATTGTGCAGCTCATTCAGGTGCTACTTGAACTGACAGTGTTAGTCCTGATGTTTCTTTGGCTTCGCAATGTCGGCTGGACTTGGATTCTCGCGATCCCGATTTTGATCGGCACCGCACTTTTTGCTCAGGGTATCGGCTTAGTACTTTCCATTATCAATGCAAGGTTCGGCGACGTAATGTATATCGTCGCGGTGGTGCTCAGCGCCCTTTACTTCCTTACTCCCGTGCTTTATCCGATCAGCATGGTTGATGGGCAAAATGAATTGCTATCACTGGTTGTGAAACTTAACCCGATGTCGTGGTACGTGCAGAGCATGCACGAGGTGATGTATTCACTTATTGCCCCATCGGCTCTGGTTATCTTGGCACTACTTGTTGGCGGCTTCTTGACTTTCTGGGCGGGCTTGGCGATTTTTAATCGCTGGAGCGAAGATATCGGTGAGTTGCTATGAGCGAATCAACTAATGTGCCGGTCGCGGTTGATATGCAAGGTGTTGGCAAGCGCTTTAAGCGCAACGTGGATCGCCGCAATTCGATCAAAGAACGCATCGTTCGTGGGCGCTCGCGCAAGCCCGAAGATTTCTGGGCGGTGCGCGGTGTCTCGCTGCAGATCCCCAAGGGCAGTGTCTACGGGTTGATTGGTCATAACGGTTCGGGTAAGTCGACACTACTGAAAATGATTGGCGGGATGTACCGCCCAACTGAAGGCGCGATCACCACCGATGGTCGGGTCGCATCACTTATTGAACTTGGGGCGGGCTTCCACCCAGAGATGACCGGGCGCGAGAACATCAGTTTGAACGGGTCGATTCTTGGGATGCCAAAGAAAGAGATCCAGGCCGTCATCGAAGAGATTATCGACTTCAGTGGTCTCGGCGACTTCATCAACGATCCCGTTAAGCATTACTCAAGTGGTATGTATGTCCGGCTTGGGTTCTCGGTCGCTGTGCACATGAAACCCGATGTGCTGCTCATCGACGAGGTCTTGGCCGTTGGTGATGAGGAGTTCCAGCGCAAGTGCTTCGACCATCTTTATGCCTTACGCAGGTCGGGGCGCACGATCATCGTCGTCAGTCACGGTTTGGGCCAACTCGAAGGGCTATGCGACGAAATCGCCTGGCTCGAACATGGTGAAATGCAGGAGTTTGGCGCCCCGACCACGACTATTGCTTCGTACCTGCGCAAAGTTAACTCGCAGGAGGCAGCGCGTTATCCCGAAGTCACCGCGGTGCGAGCCGAAGGTGAAGACGCTCGACCCGGTGATCAAACTCTTCGAGTGCGCACCGCCGCAATTGTTGATGTCGACGGCAACCCGATGAACCACGCCGAGACGGGTTCGACTTTCCAGTTCCGAATTGGCTTCACTACTTCAGAGCCGGTGCTGGGCCCGAATGTGCGCATCGCCCTGCAGCATGAAAGCGGCCCACTTGTCACCATGATCGGCAATCATCGACTCGGGTTCGATCTGGGCACGGTTAGCGGCGACAACACATTTGATGTCGCGCTCGTTGATAACCCGTTGCTGCCGGGCCGCTATCGCGTCCACATTGACGTGTTCGACTTCACCGGCTCGCGGCTGCTGGATTCGTGGAATGACGCCGTTGAGTTTGCGGTGCGCAGTCAATCCGGTGAGATCGGCCAAGGGTTCGTGCAACTTCCGGCCCAGTTTCGGCTGGGCTAGGTGGTGGCGTGACCGAGAAGAACCTGCTGATCAAGGCGAAGCGTCGGGCCGGGCGGGCCAAGCGCTGGCTCAAGCGCAAGATGTGGGAGCGCAATATCGGCAAGCAGTATCAAGCCTGGTTAGCCGAGGCAGCAGTCGTTACGACGGGGTCAGTCGATAACGCGATAGCGATCGCGGTGGTAGTGCCGGTATTCAATCCACCCGTTTCCTACCTTGATGTGTGCTTGTCTTCGGTTCTTAATCAAAGTGCGCAGCACTGGCAACTTGTTGTCTCTGATGACGGCTCCACCGATGCCGAAGTTGTTAAGTACCTCAATGAGTTCACGACAAAGCACGCGGGCGATGAACGTGTAATAGTGCTGCGAAATGCCAATAGCGGTATCTCAACCGCGTGCAATAGGGGCATTGCAGCCGTCACCACCGATTATTTCGGCTGGCTTGACCACGATGATGCACTTGACCGGCGTTGCTTCGCGGAGTTCTCTGCGACTATCGAAGGCCAATCGGCTGCGGGCAAGGCGATCGACATCGTCTACTC
>CAMBQX010000204.1 GCA_945870085.1 Bifidobacterium breve
GACGCCACCCTTCGCGTGGGTCGATATGGCGCTTATGTTGAACGCGGCGAAGAGCGGGCGAATATCCCGATCGGTTTAGCCCCGGATGAGTTGACGGCGGAGAAGGCCGAAGAACTACTTGCGATGCCATCGGGTGATCGCGAGCTTGGGGTGGATCCTGATAGCGGGTTAGACATCGTGGCGAAGACCGGGCGCTACGGCCCCTACTTCACCGAAATACTTCCGGAGGGTTCACCGAAGTCGGCGAAGCCCCGCACGGCCTCACTGTTCTCGGATATGACCCTTGACACCGTGAACCTTGAGGATGCCCTGCGCCTTTTGAGCCTGCCTCGAGTAGTCGGTGTCGACACCGCAACGAGTGAAGACATCACGGCACAAAATGGTCGATACGGCCCCTACCTCATGCGTGGTGCCGACTCCAGATCCCTTACAAGTGAAGCCGATATCTTCACCGTCACCTTGGAGCAAGCACACGCCCTGTACGCCCAACCTAAACAGCGGCGGGGTAGGGGTCAGGCTGCTGCGCCGATCCGCGAAGTTGGGAATGACCCGACCACGGGCAAGCCGATCGTGGTTCGCGAAGGCCGATTTGGACTCTATGTCACCGATGGTGAAACCAATGCGTCACTTCGCACCGCTGATGACCCGACAACCATCTCGGTTGATCGCGCCAGTGACCTACTTTCTGAGCGCCGTTCTCGTATTGCCTCAGATGGTGGAGTCAAGAAAACCACCAAGCGTGTGGTGAAGAAGGGTACGAGCAAAGCCGCAAAGAAGGCGGCTACCAAGCGCACCGCGAAGAAACCCAACAAGAAAGCGGTCAAGCGCGCAGCTTTAGCTCCGGCTGGTTCGAGGTAGTCATGCCCGGCGTGTTCATTGCGTTTGAGGGCGGCGAGGGCGCCGGTAAATCAACGCAAGAGCGGCTGCTCGCTGAACACCTCATAGCAAGTGGTCACGAAGTCGTGCGCACCCGTGAACCCGGTGGCACTCCGGCTTCGGAGGCTATGCGAAATATCGTCTTGAGTCCGGAGTTCACCGGTCTTGATGCAAGATCAGAGGCGCTCTTATTTGCTGCATCACGCGGTGAGCATGCGGCGCGCGTTATTCGTCCCGCCCTTGATCGTGGAGCGGTAGTGGTGTGTGATCGGTATCTGGATTCTTCGGTCGCCTACCAGGGATACGGGCGTAACCTAGGGGCCGAGAGAGTGCGTAGCCTCAGCTTGTGGGCGACGAATAGCCTGCTGCCAGATTTGACTATCGTGCTTGATGTCGATCCGGTTATTGGATTAAGGCGAATAACTAATCCAGATCGCCTAGAAGCCGAACCTCTGGTTTACCACGAGTTGGTGCGCACTGCGTTCTTGGAGATCGCGGGCGGAGAACCAGATCGCTATCTCGTAATTGATGCAAGCCGGGCGGTGAGTGACATCGCCGCCGAGGTAAGCGCGCTCGTCGACCTGCTTATGCAAGGGCGGCAATGAGCGTCTGGGATGCCCTGGTCGGCCAAGATGCGGTGGTTGAGCAACTCAAGCGCGCGGTGGTTAGTGCCGAAGCGATGACTCGGGGTGAACCGGGGCCAGCAATGACCCATGCTTGGCTATTTACCGGCCCCCCCGGCTCAGGTCGGTCTACGGCGGCAACATGCTTTGGCGCCGCACTTGTTTGCCCAGAAGGCGGCTGCGGGGTATGTCAGGCCTGCCGCACGGCGCCGCTTAATGGCCATCCCGATGTTGATGTAATCCGCCCTGAAGGCCTTAGCTATAGCGTTGATGAAGCCCGGGCTCTAGTGAAGCAGGCAGCTATGTCACCGGCAAGCAGCCACTGGCATGTGGTCATAGTCGAAGATGCCGACCGTTTGACAGATCAAGCGGTTAACGTTTTGTTGAAGTCAATCGAGGAGCCGCCTCCGCATACTGTCTGGTTGCTCTGTGCGCCGAGTGTTGAAGATGTGCTTCCGACCGTGGTTTCCAGAACACGTCACATCCCGCTGCGAACTCCGTCAACCACCGAGGTGGCGAAGGCACTCACCGATCGCTACGGAGTCGACGCAGCGATTGCGGCGTTTGCCGCTCGTGCCTCCCAAGGCCACATTGGTCGAGCTCGGGCCCTTGCCACCGATGAGCATGCCCGTATCCGCAGGCAAGAGGTGTTAAGGGTGCCGCTCGAGCTGAGGGATCTACGTTCATGCTTCATTTGCGCCGCCAACATCTTGGAGGCTGCTACCGAGGATGCTGAAGCTATTACCGCACCGCTGAATCAAGCCGAGATCGAAGATCTTGACGCCAGTTTCGGAGTTGGTGGCTCGGCGGCGATTAAGGGGCAACTGAAGCGATCGCGCGACAGCGCCCTAAAAGATTTAACTAAGCGCCAGAAAACTCGAAGCACGCGCACCGTTCGCGATCAAGTTGACCGAGCACTACTTGATTTGCTCGGCCTCTATCGCGATGTGCTAGTTATCTCGATGGACGCATTAGTGCCGCTGATCAACGAGGAGATGCGGCCCCAAATCCAGCAGCTTTCCGCTAACAGCACCGCGAACGACACCGGACGCAGGCTCGATGCGATTAGTTATGCGCGCGCCCAGATCCAAGCCGGTGTCACGCCTCTGATCGGGTTGGAGTCGTTGATGGTTGAGCTAAAGGACCCTTGGATTCGCAGCGCTTCAGCGTAGGCAATGTTTGGGTGCATAAGTCGCGCAACCAAGCCTTCGGGTTATGGTAAGAAACGTGTTGACGAAAAACTCCCTGGTAGGACTCCTAGGCATATCTTTGGCTTTAAGTTCCTGCGGCTTCCTGGGCTCACCAGAGGTAGCGGCTCCGAGCGCTCGAGCCTCCGCGGCCCCAGTACCGGCAGGGCTCGAGGATTTCTATAGCCAAGAGGTGGCGTGGCGCAATTGCGGTAATGCTGATTGCGCGCAGATCACTGTCCCCGTTGACTACGCAAACCCCGGGGGGCCGACAACAAAACTCGCAATCACCAAGGTCAAAGCCAACGGAGAGCCGATTGGTTCGCTTTTCGTAAACCCGGGCGGGCCAGGTGGTAGTGCTTTTGACTACGCAAAGGCCGCCGACTACATCGTCACCCCCGACGTTCGAAACAACTATGACATTGTCGGGGTTGATCCACGCGGCGTCGCCCATAGTTCACCCATTGAGTGCTTAACAGATCAGCAGCTCGATGACATCCTTGAAGCCGATGGGACACCAGACACTCCGCAGGAGCAACAGCTAGTAATCGAATTGACGGCTGAAATCGGGAAATCATGTAAGGACAAAGCAGGTGACCTCTTGGCCCATATGGGCACGATCGATGCAGCGCGCGATCTTGATATAGCACGCGCAGTAGTTAAGGACCCGGTGTTCAACTATCTA
>CAMBQX010000205.1 GCA_945870085.1 Bifidobacterium breve
ATGTCGATGCTCTGATAATGCGGCTTAGGCCACTTGTCGTGGTGGTGGGTCATGACTGATGAACCGCTGGTTTTGGGAATCGAGACCTCATGTGATGAGACCGGAGTTGGCATCGTTCGTGGTAGTACCGTGCTTGCTGATGAGGTGGCTTCAAGTATTGACGAGCATGCGCGGTTTGGAGGAGTGGTACCCGAGATCGCAAGTCGGGCTCATCTGGAAGCGATGGTGCCGACAATTGAACGGGCCTGCCGGGTTGCCAAAGTCAAACTCAGTGATGTTGACGCGATAGCGGTTACCGGTGGCCCAGGGCTTGTTGGCGCACTGCTCGTCGGCACAGCAAGTGCGAAAGCCTTGGCCCTTGCCCTAGATGTGCCGCTATTCGCTGTCAATCATCTGGCCGGGCACATAGTTGTTGATGAACTAGAGCATGGGCCACTGCCCGATTCGGTCATTGGGCTTCTAGTATCCGGCGGCCACTCATCCCTTATACAACTAACCGGGAGTGACTTCCACGCTCTCGGTGCCACCTTGGACGATGCCGCCGGTGAGGCATTCGACAAAGTCGCGCGCCTGCTCGGGTTGCCATTCCCCGGCGGGCCGTGGATCGATCAACTGGCCCAATCTGGTGACGGAGCCGCGATCGCTTTCCCGCGTGGTTTGGCCTCCCCCCACGAGGGTGAAGCAAACAGGTTGAACTTCTCCTTTTCGGGCTTGAAGACCGCCGTAGCACGTTGGGTTAAGCAGCAGGAGCAGGCGGGTAACGCCGTTTCTATACCAGATGTTGCCGCCAGTTTCCAGGAAGCCGTGGTTGATGTGCTTACCCAGAAAGCATTCAATGCTTGCAAAGACACCGGAATTGATCATCTGGTGATCGGTGGTGGGGTGGCGGCGAACAGTAGATTGCGTGCGTTGGCATTAGAGCGTGCCGCTAGCCGTGGGGTTTCGGTTCGGATCCCGCGGCCGGGGTTATGTACCGATAACGGCGCCATGATCGCCGCGCTTGGATCGCGTTTGTTAATGCGTGGCGCGACCCCTTCTGACCTTTCCTTTTCAACTACCTCCGTCCTACCGATTGAAACGGTTGTTATCGATGAACTTGGTTGATCGTTCAGTAATCAAGGTCGTTGACGGTGGGCTCTCAACTCAACTTGAAGTAATGGGCTACGACATTTCTGGTCCGCTGTGGACCGGCCGCGCGCTATTGGAAAACCCGAAAGCGATCGAAGGTGCGCATCGAGAATTTGTCGATGCGGGCGCTGATGTCTTAATCACCGCGAGCTATCAGGTCTCGCGCGCCGGATTTGTCGCTGCGGGCCTAACCGCCGATGATGCGGATAGGTGCCTGTTGAGGAGTATTGAGGTAGCTCGGACTGCGGGTGCAACCTCGACCATTGTCGCGGCTAGCGTGGGCCCCTATGGTGCGATCAGTCACGATGGCGCCGAGTATCGAGGTAACTACGGGCTCAGTGTCAAGCAACTTCGGGATTTCCATCGACCCCGCATCGAAATCCTGGCCAGCGGAGCACCGGATGTGCTCGCGATCGAGACCATCCCCGATGTGCGCGAGGTTGAGGCGATTGCGGAGATTCTCACTGACTTCCCGAATCTTCCGGCTTGGATTACCTTCACTGCACCCGATGGCAGCCACACCTGTGCGGGCCAACCGATTGAAGCTGCTATCGAGGTAGCTGCTGGCATCGCCAGCGTGCAGTTGGTCGGCATCAACTGCACAGCGCCACAGTTCGTTCCGGAGTTGCTGGGGCGGATCACCTCGACTACTGATAAGGCAGTTATCGCCTACCCCAATGCTGGTGGGGTGTGGTCGGCCCAAACCCAGGCGTGGCAGCAGGTGCCGGTAGCTTCCGCCGCGGCGGCCGCAGCCAAATGGGTGGAGTTGGGGGCCACCTGGATTGGGGGTTGCTGTGGCACAGATGCCTCCCAGATCTCCGCGATTCGGGCGGCGGTATTCAAGCTCAGTTGAGCCACTCCGCTTGTGATGAACCGTATTGTTGGTGGGGCTACCGGATTTGCGCAGAAACCCTCTTAGATCTCTTGGTTTTCGGGCGGGCGTGTCTTACCATCAGGTCCAGGTGCCCGTTTGGGTATCGGCCCGTTAAAGAATGGGAGCACCAAATGCCAAGTATTGATGTCACTTCGCCAGTTACTTCCGCGCCAACCGATCGGCTCGCACTCGGTGTTGGTTGGGTACGGCCCGGTGTGGCCGGTATCGGCGGCACCCTAAACCCCTCCTTCACCCTACTAAATACCTACGGCGAAGGTCTCAACGGGGGAAGCTGTTTTGAGGGTAATGAGGAGTAGCACCATTCCCTACCACTAGGTGGGGTGTTTAAACCCTGTTGCTGGCCCCTTACCGCTGTTGGCCCGGGTCCACTTTGGTTTTGGCCGGGCACATCGGCAGGAGATATTGCGGCTAACCGCACCTGCGCCGAAGGCGATGAGCCCGAAGCTGAGGCCGACTGGCTCCGGGCCCCCGAACGAGACCTGCTGGCACTCAAGTTGACAGAGTGCTAACGGACCCGTAATGTTCCCTCTGGCACTCCCCACCGGGGACTGCCAACTATCAGCCACTCCCGCAAGGGAGCCATCCAACTCCTTCGGAGGGACGCCACAGTGTCGGTCTCCATCAAGCCGCTCGAGGATCGCATCTTGGTCCAAACCCTAGAAGCCGAGCAGACCACTGCTTCTGGCCTCGTTATCCCAGACACCGCCAAGGAAAAGCCCCAAGAGGGCAAGGTAATGGCGGTTGGTCCGGGTCGTTTCGACGAGGACGGTGCCAAGCGGATTCCGCTCGACATCAAGGTCGGCGACGTAGTCATCTACAGCAAGTACGGCGGCACCGAAGTCAAGTACAACAATGAGGAGTACTTGATTCTCTCGGCCCGCGACGTACTGGCAATCGTCGAGAAGTAGTTCTACCCAAGCATCGTCTTTGACGTAAGCCGCCCCGGTCACCGGTAGTACCGGGTGCCGGGGCGCTTGCGTTAGACGGTCGCAGCACCTGAAGCACTTATAACTTCATTTATCCATCTTTAACCCTTGCTCTTCCAAACCAGCAACGAAGGAAACCAAAGGCCAAGATCCTGGAATTCGACGAGGACGCCCGCCGCAGTCTCGAGCGTGGAGTTAATGCCCTTGCCGATGCCGTTCGCGTAACACTGGGCCCACGTGGCCGCAACGTCGTCATCGACAAAAAGTGGGGCGCCCCCACGATCACCAATGACGGTGTGACCATCGCGCGTGAGATTGAGCTCGAGGATCCATACGAGAATCTAGGCGCGCAGTTGGCCAAGGAAGTTGCCACCAAGACAAACGACGTTGCCGGTGACGGCACCACCACGGC
>CAMBQX010000206.1 GCA_945870085.1 Bifidobacterium breve
GGTGACACGATCTTGGTGCAGGTAACCAAAGATCCGGTTGGTCAAAAGGGTGCTCGCCTGACCAGCCAGATCTCGCTACCGGGTCGGTACTTGGTTTATGTGCCAGACGGTTCGATGACCGGCATCAGCCGTAAGTTGCCTGATACTGAGCGGTCCCGACTGAAGAACATTCTTAAGCGCGTAATTCCAGAAGAAGCTGGTGTCATTGTTCGCACCGCCGCTGAAGGCGCACCCGAGGAGGCCCTTGAGCAGGACATCACGCGGCTGAAGGCACAGTCGGAGGCAATTGCTGAGGCGGTTAAGACCGCATCCCCACCCACCCTGCTTCATGGTGAGCCTGATCTGGCCATCAAAGTCGTGCGCGACATCTTCAACGAAGATGTAAACAAGTTGGTGGTCTCAGGTGATACCGCGTGGGAGGCCGTGACCACGTATATAAATGGGATTGCGCCCGATCTCGTCGACCGCCTCCAGCATTGGGTCTCGAATAAGGATCTCTTCGACGAGTACCGGGTCGATGAGCAACTTGCGAAGGCACTCGATCGCAAGGTGTTCTTGCCATCGGGTGGTTCACTGGTGATTGACCGCACCGAAGCCATGACGGTGGTTGACGTAAACACCGGCAAGTTCATTGGCCAAGGCGGTAACCTAGAACAAACTGTCACGAGTAACAACTTGGAGGCGGCCGAAGAGATCGTCCGCCAGCTTCGCCTGCGCGATGTAGGTGGCATCATCGTCATCGACTTCATCGACATGGTGCTAGAAACAAATCGTGATTTGGTGCTGCGCCGGTTAGTTGAGTCCTTGGGCCGTGACCGCACTAAGCACCAAGTTGCCGAAGTCACCTCGCTCGGCCTGGTGCAGATGACCCGCAAGCGCATCGGCTCGGGGCTTATTGAGTCCTTCTCAACCCCCTGCGACGCCTGTGCCGGACGGGGTCTGCGGATATCAATGCATCCGGTTGACAACGGCAATGGGGCAGACTACGGCCATGACCACGAGATCTCTCCCAAGAACCGGCGGCCGGCGAATGCGGTGGATCCAGCCGATGTGGCCGCTCGCGCCTATGAACTGGCCGATGAACTGGCCGGCGAACTGGCCGGCGAAATCGTCCTTGACGCTGAAACCATGCTCGAATCTGGGCTCGTGGCCAACCCGGAGGTGCTCGAAATAGCCCTTCCGGAGGAGGCGGTTTGACCACATGAGGGTGCTGTCCGTACCCTTAGCCCCGGGCGGCCTAAAGGCTGCCACCTCGCGGGGCTAGATCCCGGGAATTGACTTACAGGTAGGAGTTTGTGGTGTACGCGATCGTGCGCGCTGGCGGCCGGCAAGAAAAGGTCGCGGTTGGCGATGTTGTGGTGCTCGACCGGCAGGCCGGTGAGCCAGGCAAGTCCCTGACGCTGCCCGCCCTATTGGTCGTCGATGGTGGCAAGGTCACCAGCGATGCCGCGACATTGGCGACGGTAACTGTTACGGCGGAGATCGTAGATCATCACCGCGGGCCCAAGATTGACATCCTGAAGTTCAAGAACAAGACCGGCTACCGTCGCCGTCAAGGTCATCGTCAAGACCTCACCGCGGTCAAGGTCATCGACATCAAAACCGGGAAGTGAACTAATGGCACATAAGAAAGGTGCATCGAGCACCCGTAACGGTCGCGACAGCAACGCCCAGCGCCTAGGCGTTAAGCGTTTCGGTGGCCAAGATGTCAATGCCGGCGAGATCATCGTGCGTCAGCGCGGCACTCATTTCCATCCCGGTAAGAACGTGGGTCGCGGCAAGGATGACACACTGTTCGCCCTAGCAGCCGGCACCGTCGAATTCGGAGTGGCCCGTGGCCGCCGCGTCGTCAATATCCTCGCAGGAGCGTAATTCAGCAGTAAGCGTTCAAGTTTTGCGCAGTTATTGCTGCGCGACACCGCATGTCGACGAGGCGGGCCCGTTGGGCTCGCCTCTTTGCGATTGCACGGGTTCCAGAAAAAGGGAGTTTTAATCGTGGCGACTTTTGTTGACCAAGTCACCTTGCATGTACAAGGTGGCGACGGAGGTCACGGCTGTGCCTCGGTGCTGCGCGAGAAATTTAAGCCACTAGGTGGGCCGGACGGCGGCAGTGGCGGGCGGGGCGGCGACATTGTGCTGGTCGTTGATGCGAGTGTGACAACTCTGCTCGAGTTTCATCATGGCCCACATCGCAAGGCCGATAACGGTCGCCCGGGTCAAGGTTCACACCGCAACGGGGGTGAAGGTGACGACGTCGTCTTGCGGGTTCCTAACGGCACGATGGTGATGGCACCTGATGGCTCCGTCATCGCTGATCTCCTCGGGGCCGGCACCCGGCAGATCATCGCCAAAGGTGGTCGAGGCGGCCTCGGTAATGCATCCTTGGCCTCACCGCGCCGTAAAGCCCCTGGTTTTGCACTGCTCGGTGAACCCGGTGAGTATCGAGATATCGTCCTAGAACTTAAGACTGTCGCAGACGTTGCGTTGGTGGGTTTCCCGAGTGCAGGTAAGTCAAGCCTCGTGGCCGCGATGAGTGCGGCTCGACCAAAAATTGCCGACTACCCGTTCACCACTTTGATTCCGAATCTCGGAGTCGTAACGGCGGGTGAAGTTGTCTATACCGTCGCTGACGTTCCGGGCCTGATACCCGGTGCCAGTGAAGGCAAAGGTCTGGGGCTGGAGTTTTTGCGCCATGTGGAGCGTTGCAGTGTGCTCGTGCATGTTCTCGACTGCGCCACGATGGAGCCAGGTCGTGACCCAATTGACGATATAGACGCCATCGAACACGAACTGGCGCTCTACGGTGGGCTTCTTGACCGCCCGCGCATTGTGGTGCTTAACAAGATTGACGTTCCCGATGCGCGCGTACTTGCCGAGCTAGTGCGTCCGATCCTCGAGGAGCGCGGCTACCTAGTCTTTGAGATCTCCGCGGCAACCCACGAGGGTTTGCGCCCACTTTCGTTTGCGATGGCCGAAAAGGTGCTGCAGGCTCGCATTGCAGCTATCCCCGATGAGGCTCCGCGAATTGTCATTACCCCGAGGTCAGTAAATGACCGCGGCTTCACCGTCACTCACGAGGCCGAGGGCTATCGGGTGCGCGGTGAGCGCCCTGAGCGCTGGGTGCGTCAAACTGACTTCAGCAATGATGAAGCAGTCGGTTACCTATCTGACCGGCTGGCCCGACTCGGGGTTGAAGAGCAACTCGTTAAGCAGGGTGCGGCAGCCGGCTGCACCGTGATGATCGGTAGCGACGACAATGCGGTTGTATTCGATTGGCAGCCGACTTTGCATGTTGATATGGGTTCTAGCAAGAGCCCACGAGGTACCGATGTGCGATTGGATGCCCAGCTCGACGTGGAG
>CAMBQX010000207.1 GCA_945870085.1 Bifidobacterium breve
GCGTGTGCTTTGATCTGTGAATGACGAAAATTGATCGGCGGAAATTGTCCGAGCTTCTAGATCAGGAGCGAGTAGAGCATCTAGCTCGCACTCCGCTATCGCGAGCCGCCTATGAAGCCGCTGACCACCTCTTTGGTCGGGTCCCGATGACTTGGATGAATAAATGGTCAGGCGGATACCCCGTTTCTATGGCCTCGGCTCGTGGCAACCGAATCGTTGATCTAGATGGAAACGAGTATGTGGACTTTGCCTTGGGCGATACCGCAGCAATGGCGGGGCATTCACCTGATGCCACGGTAGCTGCCGTCACCCAGCGTCTTGCCGTCGACGGTGGCATCACCACGATGCTGCCAAGCTTGGATGCTGAATGGGTTGGCGCCGAACTGACTCGGCGTTTCGGGTTACCGCTGTGGTCGTTCGCCCTCAGCGCCACCGACGCCAATCGGTGGGCATTGCGCATCGGTCGACTAGTCACCGGTAAACCGAAAGTTCTAGCGTTCTCATATGGGTACCACGGCGCCGTCGATGAAACCTTTGTTGTTTGTGGTCCAGATGGTGAACCAGAAGCAAGGGGCGGAAATGTTGGACCACCGGTGCCCATCGCAGATACCACCCGAGTTGCCGAGTTCAACGATTTAGCATCGGTTGAGCGCGCCTTAGCTCACGGTGATATTGCTGTGGTGATAACCGAGCCTGCGCTCACCAATATGGGCATCGTGCTACCTGAGCCGGGTTTTCTCGACGGCCTACGCGCCCTGTGCACACAATATGGCGCACTCCTATTAATTGATGAAACACATACTTTCTCTGCGGGCCCAGGTGGTTGCACCCAAGCTTGGAATCTGAAGCCAGACATCTTTGTGATCGGCAAGAGCATTGGGGGCGGTATCCCTTGCGGCGCCTTGGGGATTACCAACGAAATTGCTGAAGCTATTCGCAAAAATCTTGACGCTGACCTCGTCGATGTCGGCGGCGTGGGTGGCACACTGGCCGGCAATGTTCTGTCAACAGCAGCGATGCGGGCAACTTTGGGAGAAGTACTAACCGGGCCCGCATTCGAACACATGATTGCCATGGCAACTAGATTCACTGCTGGGGTTGAGCAGGTACTTCTGGAAACGAACATGCCGTGGTCGATAGTGCAACTGGGTGCGCGGGCCGAGTATCTATTCACGAGCCCAGCGCCAACAAGTGGCTCAGCCTCGGCTCTGGTTGAGGACGAGGAACTTGAGGACTACCTACACCTTTTTATGTCGAACCGTGGCTTGTTGATGACACCATTCCACAATATGGCGTTGATGTGCCCGACAACATCTTCGGCCGATGTTGACCTGCACACTGCTTTGTTTACCAAAGCGATTGGTGACCTAATTAACTAACTTCCAGCTTTTACTGAAAGTAAGTTGGCCCTGTTACCTTTAACTTCTTTTGACTGATGGGTGCGCAGCGGCCGTCGAGTTCGCACTTATTGCTGAACGCGCCGACTTTGACATTGGTTGGCCCACTTTCTGACCAAATAATATCGAAGGATTTACCATTGCGCTTGAAGTCGCAATTTACGAGGCTGCCTTTGGTGGTGCACTTTTGGAAAGTGGCTCCGGTGATCCAGCCTTCAAGAGTTTGCAAGGCAATCGCAGCATCGCTGCCCGTGTTCATCTGAATGCCGAGGAGTTCAATATCTGGTCGCCACGAGTACCAGTAGACGCGGCTCAAGCCAAGGCGCAGGGCATCAAGATAGGTGCGGGCCGTCCACTGCGCAGCTTTTGACCCGGTGATGTCCTGATCGGGATTTGCTGGGCCGGGTCCGGCAAGACCGAAGTTATTCTCGGTGTCCCAAAGTGGTTTATTGGGAGCGCCAGCGGCCTTAAGGCTGTCCATCCACATGTTAGCCAAGGCGGCGCGATCCTTAGGTGAACCGAGGCTGGCCGGGTAGGTATGTGCACTGAAGACGTCAACCGGCCAGTTTCGCTTGGCCAATTCGGCCAAGAACTTGGGGTAGAACTTCTTAAAGGCTCCGCCGAGGCGAACACCGGTGCTGGGCGCGACGACGGTAGCGGCCGGATCGATGGTTTTGATGATGTCGTAAGCGCGTTTGGTTAGTTCAGCAAGCTCGGCGGGGCTACCGGTAGAAAACGTCGAAAGGTTGGCTTCATTCCAGGGCTGGTAGCTGGTGATCTTGCCCTTGTAGCGGGTCACGACCGCGGTGACCCAGCGATCCCACCATGCCAAGTCGGTCGGCATCCCAGCGGCTCCAGGTCGTGGCAGGGCGATGGGTGAGGGGTCATCACTTGCCCAGGCGGGAGTACTGCCAAGCACCATCAGGATGTCCTTGGTGCCGTTCGTTAACGCGGTATTAACCGAGCTGTCTAAGTTAACCCAATTGTAGTTGCCATTAGTGGTCTCAATATCTGCCCAACTGGTCTGGTTATCCCATAAGCGAATCGAGCCAATTGGGATATTTGGCCAGTTACCGCGTTGCAGGTCCACCACATGCATGCCAAACAGAGTGTCCTTGATTAACGTGCCAGGGGGTAGGGGCGCTGCCTGCGCTCCCGGGGCCGCAAGCAACAAAGTTCCGGCGGTGACCAAGGTGGTGGCGGTGGCAGTTACTAGGGCAAGGGCGCGGGTGTGAAGTGACATGGCGACATCGTGCCATTAGCCAACGTATTGTCGTTAGAGGGGTCGTGAAACCGCCAGTAAAGTCACGTCATCACGGTGCCAGTCCAGCGAGCGCTCCCTGGCGCGCGCCAAAACTCGTTGGCTGATTTCCTCAGCGTTGATGCGAACGGGTGCGTCGCAGCCGCGAACAAAACTAGAAAGATCATGGGTAGTGAAAGTGGCACCGGCTTCATTGCGAGACTCGACAAGTCCATCGGTGAATGCCATAAGTAAGGCCCCGGGCCGAAACTCGCTCGTCAGCGTCTCCCATTGCCCGCCTAGGGAAGAAAGAAGTGGGCCGGTGGGCTCACAAAAACTTGCGGTTTTGTCACCTTGAACAATCAGCGCGGGCTCGTGACCAGCGTTTGCCCAAGAGATATTGCCGGCGTGCTGATCAACTACAACCACAAGTGCGGTCACAAAGAAGTCACTGTCAAAGAGAATGGTTGCGGCCACCTTCAATATCTGGTCAGGGCTACTGCCGGCCCGAAGCCCGGCATGCAGAAGAGGCCTAAGTTGAACGGCGGTTACGCCCGGCTCCGCGCCATGCCCAGAAACGTCGGCAATGACAATGCCCAAAGTGCCATCCGGGCGGACAACCGCATCCCACCAATCACCAGACATCACTCCTTCAGCCGACTGAGACGTACCGAAGATATTGAGCCCAGGGATCTGAATTGTCTGCGCCTGCGTGTGCGCG
>CAMBQX010000208.1 GCA_945870085.1 Bifidobacterium breve
GGCCATTGGTGGTTCTCCCTGTCTTGTCGGTGGTCAATTACTTGGTGGTCATGTTCGCTAGAACACGAAAGGTATGCCGACCCTCTGACACTCGGGGGCCGGCAGCAATCGCCTTCGTGGCCGATGTGGATGAAGGCCCACCTCGCGTCGTGACTGGAATCTATATCGAACGGGTGTTCGAATGGCGCCGACACGCCGGGAGGGCAACAACGATCCCGAGGCCAATTATTGGCACCAACGAAGCCCCGCAAAGGGCGGCGTATGAGGCAAAAAGCAAGATCAGCCCGGCGCTGACCCCACCGATTCCACCGGCCACATTCATGATCAAATCGGATAACCCCTGCACCGCTGGGCGATCAGCGGCCGTAACTTCATCCGTCAGCAGTGTTGATCCGGCAATTAGCGTGCACGACCAACCCAGACCCAGCAGAAACAGCCCAACTCCGAGCTGCCTGGTGTCATCACCTGGAGCTAGGCCGGCGATGATGCAGGCGGCCGCCAAGATGCCAATCCCGATCACAATGACCGGGATCCGGCCAATGCGGTCGACCCCCCACCCAACGATGGGCGAGAAGGCATACATCCCGGCCACATGCACGCTGATCACGAACCCAATGAGCTGCAGCGAGACATCAACGTGGGCCATGTGAATCGGGGTCATGACCATCACCATGACCATCACTACATGTCCAATCGCAACGGTGGTGATACCCAAGATGGCCCTGGGGCGCCCGCGCACATGCCCTAATGCATCACGTAATTTGGGCCGCTCGAACACCCCGGTAGCTGCTGCGCGATTAGCGGTTGCGAGTAAGTACGGGTCTGGCCTCAGGAACAAGAACAAAGTAACGGTGGCGGCAAGTAGGGTGATCGCGCCGAGGAGATACGGCCCCGCCAGCTGTGGTAGGCCAAGTGACATACCGATGGATCCAGAGAAGTTCAGGAGGTTGGGGCCGAGTACCGCCCCGATGGTCCCGGCCCAGACCACCCAAGAAAGTGCTCGCGCCCGATGGCTTTCCGGCGCCAAGTCCGTTGCGGTGTATCGCGCTTGATAGCCGGCGGCTGAAGCCACACCAAAAACCACACACCCGACATAAACCAGAGCGAGATTTCGAAGGACCGCAGCGAAAATAATGATTACCGCGCCAAGCACACCGATACCAAATCCCGTGGTCAGTGCCACCCGGCGGCCCCTGCTTAGCGCGATTCGCGCCAGCGGCAAGGCAATCAACGCCGAGCCAATAATTGTGCAAGTCTGCGCTAATCCGGCAGCCGCCTCCGAGTCAGCGATTGAGCCCGCGATCAGCGCACCAACCGGCACCGCCCCGGCGATTGCAATCCCGCTCAAAACTTGAGCTGTCGACAACACCCAGATTGTTTTGCGCTGAACGAGTGCAACCTCTGCTCCCGATAGTGCTAATTGACCGCTCACCCTGGCCGGGATCCATGATCTAGGTGCTCAAGTAGTGCGGCGCGCACCGCCTGGTCATCACGCGGTAGCCCCAGACTCGAATAGGCATTGACCAATACCTGCGGATCGTTCACCCAATCCTCATAAGCAACGCAGGCCGCCCGAAGGGATCCGAATAAAGTATTTAGGTCCGCGGTCGCGCTCAACAGCCAATCTCGAGTCGTCGTGAGCACTTCAAGTGCGTCGGAATTCTCCGGCCACCAGCCACTGCGCGCTGCATCAACTGGCTCCCGGACATTGATCACATAACGCAAGCCCGGAAACAATTTACCGAGGAAAACTAGGTGCTGGAGTAATTCGTCATAGGACCCAAAATGTCCGGGCTCATAGCGAACCTCCTTGAACCCGATCCAAGTGGTGCCGGCCGTAGGCCTGAGCAGGTAGTCAATTACATGGCGACGAACATCGGCAAGCACCGCACCGGGATCTAACTGTGCAGATCCGTACCAGGGGTGGGTCGATTTGCCAGCATGATGCCGGTCGGCGACTTCGGCGATCGACTGAAGGTAAGTGCCGAGCCCGCGCATCGCCGAATAATTTTCACCACGAACCAACACCCCCGGCAGGGCATTCAGGCTCGCTTGAATAGCCGTACTACCGGTGCGGCCGTAGGTAACGACCGTGACGTAGGAGTACTCCTTAGGTACATCACGTCGTAACCGCATGGGATCGACCCTAGATCAAAGCGCTGGGTACCTCAGTAGCCGCGCAGACAGCCCGCCAGATCTCGCGGGTTTCGACACCCGCCGCGATCGCTTGAACAACGGTCAAGCCAATACCGGCTAGCACAAAATCATTCGCCCAAGAGCGCGCATAAACCGGGCCGAGCACGGCATCCATCCGCTCCCAGAAATCAGCCAGACTCACCGCTGGTTAGAGAACGAACGCCGAAATCCGAGTATCAAAACCACCCGTCTCAGCTTCGGCCATATTCGAACTGACGGATGACAATACCGCCGAGAGCGGTACATCGAGGGCACCGCAGATGGCGGCGAGCAACTCACTCGATGCTTCCTTTTGGCCGCGCTCAACTTCTGAGAGGTAGCCCAATGAGACCGCCGCTGCAGCCGAGACATCACGAAGGGTGCGACCTTGGTCTTGGCGACGACGACGAAGTTCATCACCGACTACCTGCCGAAGCACGATCATCACAACCTCCTTAATCCCTACCTTAACCCGAGTCGACCATATCAGCGAGCCTACGTCTACCCATACGGTAACCCGCCGCCTCCCGTGGCTATTCCCCAGCCTCGGCTAACAGCGTCAAGACCAGCTCCAGGCTCGCAAATACGGTGCCCTCACGGATAGCAGACCGGTCACCCTTAAGTTCAAGTCGGGTGGTCAACGTCACATCGCTTCTGGCATCGAAAGCCGCGATCCAGACGATTCCGGGGGGCTCCCCCGCTAGCCAATCCGGGCCCGCCACACCGGTGGTGCCCACCCCGATATCACTGCCAAGTACCCGGGTGGCCGCTTGTGCGAGTTGGGATGCGACCGCCTCGCTAACAACTTGCTCCAGCAATACTTGATCCAACCCAAGTACCTGCGCCTTCACGTCGGTTGAGTAAGCAATGACACCACCACGCAGCATTGCTGAGCACCCGGGCACCTCAGCAATGCGAGCCGCAACAAGGCCTGCCGTCAAGGATTCAGCGGTCGCGAGGGTGACTCCTGCGTCAATACATGCTTTGACCACATGAGTGGCCGGCATGGCCGCCATCAACTCGCCTTACTCGAATTCGCTTTTGACTTTGGGCGAAGGCGCACAGCGCGAACCACATAGTCAATGCCAGTTATCACCGTAAGTACCACGGCCACAGCCATCATGAGCATGCTCGCGGTCGACCACCAGGGCAGATCGGGGACCTCAAGGAGATACA
>CAMBQX010000209.1 GCA_945870085.1 Bifidobacterium breve
AATGCGCAGATCCCGCAGGGCCTCGCCTGCTTGACCAAACTTTCGTGGGGTAACTAGTGCGTTACTTGTCAGCCCGCACCGCCTGGGAGACGTTGATCAGCGCTGTCGTGGCGTTCGCGGTCTCACTTATTGTCTTCGGCCCGATCCTTGGCTTACTAAATAGCGGCTGGGCTGGCGGCGACATGGTAAGCACCTATGTAAATGCCGAGGCTTGGTCGGGGTTCTCTTATGAGACAACCACGCATTTTGGTTTCCCACTCGGCATGAACCTTAATTACTTCCCCGGCATCGATATCACCGAGAACGTGTTCGCTCAACTAGTCACGAACTTAACTGGTCAACCCTTTATTGGTATCAACCTGCTGGTCCTGATTTCCTTTCCACTTGTCGCCGCCTTGATGTATTTGGTGATTCGCATGACGGGCCTGCGCGGGGCGCTGGCTATCGCTCTTGCGGTAACCGCTTCACTTATTCCATTTCACTGGGGCCGCGCCCTCGGCCACACCTACTTATCAACGCTCTACTCGGCGGCCATTGGGCTTGCCTTAGTAATGTTGATTGGCAGCGGTCAGTTCGAAAGATTGCGCAAACTCGGACACAAGCGCCACAAAATCGTCTTTTATTGCGTGATCGCGCTGATGGTCGTCATCATCTCGTGGACCGGCATTTACTATGTGGCGTTCACGCTGCTTCTCGGGGCCGCCGCATTAATCTGGCGCTTGGCCCATCGCGCGCGAATCAAAGAACTAGTGATTGAAGCCGTACCCTTTATCGGGATAGGAGCGGTGGCAGCCGTCGGTTTCATCCCAGCGCTACTCACCTTGCGGGCAGACCCACCGCTGCTCTCCCTCGGTGAACGGTTGCCGTATGAGTCAGTGATTTTTGCCGGAAATCTTGCGGTAGCGCTACTGCCTATCCCACTTAGCTCACTGCCGGGCATGGGCGCCTACAACGCCAAGATTGTTGAAGCAATTTCTGCGGCCCCGTGGGGTGAAAGCACCGCTATCACCAATCACGGCACCTGGATAACCAGCTTGGCACTTGTTGTGATGCTTGTTGGCATTGTGCTGGCCACCCGCCGCAGTTCGAAGCCAACACCGCGCAAGGCAAAGAAAGTGAGCGGGGCACCAATAACTCTAAGCTTCATCACCTACCTGACCATCGTGGTCTTGCTGTTCTTCGTGCCCTGGGGTTTGAACTATCTGTTCGCCGGTGCTGTCACACCACAGATCCGCGCCTGGAACCGCCTGGTACCAATCCTGCTTTGGCTGTTCTTGCTCGGCGCCGCGGTCGTTATCCAGCGCACCCGTATCGCTCGACGCCTGGTCTACGCATTACCCATCGCACTCATCGTCTTGGGCCTAACCGCACTCGATTCAACGCTGCCTTATCGGCAGGCCTACGGCGATAGCACGACTCGATCAGGTGAATTAACTTCGGCCGCGCGCGATTATGCAACAACGGTAAATACTGCAATCCCGAACTCGTGCGGGGTTTTACAACTGCCATATATGGCTTACCCAGAGTTCGGAGCGGTTCAAGGGGTCAATGACTACGACCATTTCTGGACGTCATTACTCAACCCGAACAAGTCGTGGAGTTACGGGGCCGTCAAGAACACCGACGCGAGTATTTGGGCGTCGCAACTGCCCGAAATCCCGAACCCCGAACAAGTTGAACAACTGCGCCTTGGTGGTTTCTGCGCGATCCACTTCGACACCCGCGGTTTTATCAGCGAGCAACTACCACCACTTGAGCAATACTTTACGGAAAATTTCGGTGCACCGATTGCCACCGGCTACGACGGCAAGTGGCAGCTCTACGCCATCGCGAATCCGATCCTGACTACCGGCGAAGGAATCCAAACCGGTGTTCCAGCATCGCTGCCCCCATTCTTCAATCAGCCGATGATCACCGCCGACCCGATTACTGTGGCACCGCGTGGCACCCATCTAGATTTCACTTGGTGGTGGACGATCAACCCGATCGCAACCTTCACCATCACGCCCACAACATCAAAAGTGCCCGTCACCACCGTCACCGGAGCAATTAGGTCACCGGCGTGCGGCACTCGCCCTGTCATCGTCAAACTCCAAAGCGCAGGTCAAGAGCAGGTCGCGACCCTCATCGCCAGGGACAAGAAGAACACCGAATTCACCCTTACCCTGCCCACCCCATCGACTACACCGGTAACCCTCGTCGTTGAGGCTCCGGGTGAGGGTTGCAGTGTTGCGGGCTTCGGGGGGCAGCAGTTCGCGCAGGTCATTGACCTAGCGGCCAGCTAGAGATACCTGAGGCTTCAAAAAGGTTTACCCGAGTGCTGACGTCACGGCAACACCGGCCATGCCTATGGGCCGCGTAGCCTTGCCCCTATGTCAACCGGCGCGAAGCAGCGCACCTCATCGCCGGCACTGATCGTTGCTCTCCTCCCGCCAGCCATCACCACCATCGTGCTGTGGTGGTTGATCACTTCAGGTAGTTGGAAGATCTTCGGCATCTGGACGGTGCCTTCGGTATTCGGCGGGAACACCGGCTTTGCCGACCTCGCGTATATCACCGCGACAGCAGACTGCATGAGAGCGGGCACCGACATCGCAACCTGCGATCCATACGGCCGCCCTTTCACCCCCTATACCGTCATCCCGTCAAGTGTCCTTAATGCTCTCGGCCTTGGGCTTCAGCAAACCGGCGCGTTAGGTGTCGCCCTCGCGGTGATCTGGGTTGCCTTAGTTGGCGCATTGAGTGTTCTCGTCGTATCAAGGTGGCAGCGAGTTGGCGCAAGTGGCGCGGCCGGCTTAATCGCAGCCCTTGCGGCTATCACCCTGCTGGCGATCTCACCTGCGGTGCTACTCGGTGTTGAGCGTGGCACCGTCGACATTCTCATTGCTGCACTGGCCGCCGCCGGCCTGCTCGTATTCGCGCGCCCTTCCAGCGGCCCGGCCACCAAGACAATTGCGGCGGTCGCGCTGTTCATCGCCTCGATCCTGAAGTATTTCGCGGTCGGAGTTTTCGCAGTATTCCTTGCTCCGAAGCGGTGGTCGTGGATTGCCGCAGCCGCCGGCGCAGCAACTGTCGTGTTCTTGATCTGGAACTTCGATGACCTGCTATTAGCTCAAGGCGCCGCTCGATCTAACGTTATGTCGACCACCCGCATCATGTTCTCCAGCACCACGGGCATTGTCACTTGGCTAGTGGAAGACTCATTCGCATTCAATCCACCCGAAGGCCAAGTGCTCAACTCCACGCTGCTTAAAGTTATCGGCGCTCTCATCTTCTTTGTGATCGTTGCACTTTTAACCGCGCTACTTCACAAAAGTAAAACGAGCATCACACTTACCGATGGC
>CAMBQX010000210.1 GCA_945870085.1 Bifidobacterium breve
AGCCAAACCAAACCCGAAGTTGATCGCCGATCAGTTCAACCGATGGATCCAGCACGCTGATGCCAGCGGGCGCATAGAGCGCGGTGTTACGCAGGCTCCAGGTCAAACCGTCCGCCGAACTCAAAATGCGCAATTGCTGGTTGGAGCCACCTCCACCGGTGGTCGACCCGATCATCAAAAAGGTGCCATCCGGCATCTGCAGGGGCGCCGGATCAACTAGATCCGGATCACCCGCGATGATCCCGCCTAGCTTCGTCCAGGTGAGACCATCTGGCGAGGTCGCGATGTGAATACCGTGCTGGTCGGTGATCGTATTCCAGTAGAGCAGGTAACTGCCATCAGTCTTGCGTAGCACATGCGGCACCCCGCAACCAATGTCATCGAGCAGGATCTGCGGCTGCGCGGTCCAATGCAACAGATCCGAAGACGTCGCATAGTGGAAGTCCTTGCGCTGCTGAGTGCAAGAAACCGTTGCCGGGACATTCGGATTCATCGATGAGTAGTAGAGCCGGTAATCACTTGGACCCATTTTCACGATCGACCAGTCGAACCCCTGGGGCATAGTCGCACCGGCGACAGCCGTCCAATTGCTGCCATCGGTGCTGGTATAGACACCGGTCGGATTGTTGGTTGTGTAGAGGTAGTACGTGCCCGTAGCAGAGTCGTAGTAAACCTCGGGTGAGACACCGGGGGGTGAGCTTGCCGTCGGCGCCGTGACCTCGATCGTCGCCCCGGCAATCGTCGTCGGAGTAGCCGAGAGGGAACCTGCTGCCCGCGCACCTGCCACCCCACCTAGCACCAGTGCTGAACTTGCGACCGCAACCAAAACCGAGCGTGCCAACCGGCTCATTTTGCCTCCCAGAGTGCAGTGAAGGAAGCCTAGTTCACCGGTGAACTACTTGGCTAGGTCACCGCGGATTTGTCGCCACTAGGTCGCAGATCGCGCCTACCTCGACGGCGTTTGCTGCGCCGGTCGTACCCCAAATGACTTCTCCGGTTCGAGTGACCACTCTTACTGATACATCACTTGCTGAGGTGATGCCAAGGCTTTGCTGGAAATCACCTACCGACCCATAAATGGTGATGGTGCGGGCGAGCACGATGGGGTTCTTGATGCTGGCCGCCATACCGCCGTCAATAAATCGGCGCACTAACTTGAACTTGCCCGACAGCACTGGCAGCTCCAAGATGCAAGACTTCATCTCCCGCGTATTGAACGGCGATTCGGGGATGCCGCTTGCCGCTAGGGCGGTGATCCACGCATCTACTTGTGACTGCTGCCACTGCTTGAACGCAATAACGGCCACATTGACATCGGCAGGGAACTGCAGCGGCAACTTAAACTCTGTGCCGAGCAGATCCCTGCCGATTACATTCGGGAATACCCAATTCTGGGATGCCATTTTAGATATTCGTTTAACTACTCCGCGATAGTGATGGTGACATCGCGCGTGCTGCTATCAGGATTAGTGACCGTGACGACTGCAACACCGGCAGCTAGAGCTTTGGCGCCCGGGTTGAACTGTGCGCCGCCTTCTTCCTTGGCCTGAGTTAATTCGAGTAAGTCAGGCTTGTCCGTTGAGATTGTGGTGCCGGCAAGAGACTCAACATTGAAGACAATGAAATTACCGACCTTGGCGCTCGCTTCAGTCTGACCAGGGGCGACCATGATCGGGGCAATGACCTCGGTGCCTGCGCCTGCGGCACTCGAAGCGGCTGGTTCGGTTGACGATGAGCAGCCCGCGAGCACTGCCGCACCCAAAAGAGCAGTGGCACTGATAGCCACGAAACGCCGATTGCCAAACATGTTTACTCCTATTCTTGCCGGGGTTTTCCCCGGGATGTTCCTAAACCATACCCGCAAAATCAGGTCGTGAAACATCATGACGTACCTTCCTTACGTGAACTTCACATGGCGAATGCCACTGGCCTCGTTAATCACGGTCGCGGCCCTCTTTAGCTTCGCGCCAGGCGCCAGCGGTGCACCGTCAGCCGATCCGGTGGTTGGCGTGCTGACGGCCGGTGGGCAGCGCCAATGGATTGATTGCGAAGGTAGCGGTTCACCGACCTTGGTCATCTCATCTGGCCTTGGGGCTGACAGCAGTATGTGGTCAAGGGTGCTGCCCAAGCTGCGCACCATGACCCGCACCTGTATTTACGACCGGCCCGGGCTCGGTAAAAGCCCGAAGCGCAATGGGGCGAAAGGCACAGATGCGGGTGAGCACGCGAAGGAACTTAAGTCACTACTGATCGCCGCCGGTGAATCCGGCCCCTTCATTCTCATGGGCCACTCGTACGCGGGGTTGATAGTTCGCGCATTCGCGGCACAAACACCTGTTGAGGTGGCAGGCATGCTCTTACTAGACGCTGTATACCCAGGTATCCATCGAACATTTCTATCTTCATATAAGAGCCCATGGCATGAAGGTGGTACGTCAATAGATATGGCAGCCAGCGAGCGAGCAACTAATGGTGGCCCTGACCTAGGTTCCACCTCACTAATTGTTATCACCGCCGGCTATCCGAGTAACGGCACGAGTTGGGCTGATCGCAAATGGAACGCGGAGCAGGATGCGGCCGCAAAGTTATCAACCAATTCACTGCACTTGGTCGCCAAGAAATCAGGCCACGTGATTCAGCAGCAACAACCAGCGATCGTGATTGCCGGGGTTAGGCGACTACTTGACGCGGCACGTACTAGCACGCCGCTAAGTGAGACTGGGCGTTAAATCAGCTCACCGGCATCGAGTTCGCCGAGTTGTTCTACCCGTCGCTCGTGGCGGCCGCCTTCAAACTCAGTTGAAAGAAATACGTCGAGGGCTTCGAGAGCAGTGTCTGGGTCAGTGAAGCGCTCCCCGAAACAGGCAACATTGGCGTCATTGTGGCGGCGAGTCATTTCGGCATCATCATTTGCTCTGATCACCGCACCGCGGGCTCCTGCAACTTTATTCACCGCCATCGCGATACCCTGCCCGCTTCCGCAAACGGCGACTCCAAGATCGGCATCGCCATCGGCGACGGCGTGGCCGACCGCGGCCCCGTAATGCGGGTAATCAACGCTGGCTTCGGAGTCGGTGCCTAGGTCAATGACGTCATAGTCATTCTCTATCAGCCATTGCTTTAGCGTGGTTTTCAGCGTGAATCCCGCATGGTCTGATCCGATTGCAATTCTCACGTCGACTCCTTTGCTCCACTTTTACTAGATCTTCCGCTAGTGAGTTGCTGATCTCGCACCAGTTGGGTCATTGTCTCGCGCCGCTCTGCGAGCAGTTGCATCGCGGTCTGCGAAGGCTCGACCACACTCGATGCCTCGGCGCGATTTACCGCTCGGACTT
>CAMBQX010000211.1 GCA_945870085.1 Bifidobacterium breve
ATCGCCGATGAAACTTTAATGCGGGCAGAAGTCGCGATTATTCAGTCGCGGCGCTTGGCACCGGTGGTACTAGGTGTTGTTGTGTTACTAGCGGTCGGGGTTACCGCGGTGATCGTTATTAAGCGCCGATCGGATGCCAAACGGTCTTAATCTCGACGAATGAAGCTAGGCGCCCTAAATCAGGGGTGGTTAGCCAATTAGGTTGAGCCGGCCGCTTTACCCGTTTGACGGTACCGGCGGCTTCGATCTCCAATTGCTTCGCCAAATCTTGGCTAGTGACCCCGGTCAGGTCAATGGCATTGACATCACCATGGCTGGCCAGCCACGGCGTGATCTCGGCCGGGTCTCCGGTGAGCACGTTGATAACGCCATTTGGTACATCAGCGGTAGCGAGTACTTCGGTGAGAGTGATAGCTGGGATCGGGCACTTGGTACTTGCTATCACGATAAGTGCATTTCCCGTGACGACAATGGGTGCGATAACGCTCACTAATCCGAGCAGACTGGAATCCTGCGGCGCTACGGCCGCAACCACCCCGGTGGGTTCAGGGATGTTGAAGTTAAAGTACGGTCCGGCGACCGGATTAGTGTTACCGAGTACCTGCGCATATTTATCCGCCCATCCGGCGTACCAAACCAGTCGGTCGATTGCGGAGTCGACAACCCGGGCAGATTTCTTATCACCTAGGCCTTCGGCCGCCTGCACATCGGCGATGAACTGTTCGCGGCGGCCCTCCATAACTTCGGCTACCCGGTAGAGCACCTGGCCGCGGTTGTAGGCGGTGGCGCTACTCCATGCCGCAAAGCCTTTGCGGGCGGCGAGCACTGCATCGCGGCCATCCTTGCGTGAGGCTTTTGCGGCATTGGCAAGGAATTTATCGTCAGTGTCATGGACTTCATAGGTTCGCCCGGATTCACTGCGCGGGAAGGCACCGCCAATGAAAAGTTTGTACGTCTTGCGTACTTCAACGCGATCATTCATGACGCACCCCTCACTTGATGGTCACCCTCATTGGCGGATTGCAGATAAGCGCTAAGGCCTTGGATACCACCCTCGCGACCAAAACCGGACTCCTTATAGCCCCCGAATGGGCTGGTCGGATCAAATCGGTTAAAGGTATTAGCCCAAATTACTCCGGCACGTAGTTGGTTCGCCATCCAAAGAATGCGGCTGCCCTTTTCGGACCAGATTCCCGCCGATAAGCCAAATGGAGTGTTGTTCGCTTTCTCAACAGCCTCATCGGGGGTGCGGAAAGTAAGTACCGAAAGTACCGGGCCAAAAATCTCTTCACGCGCGATGCGATGGGCCTGGGTGACATTGGTGAAGATCGTTGGCGCACACCACCAGCCCTGTTTCGGTAACTCGCAGGGGGCGGTCCAGCGTTCGGCGCCTTCGGCGTCACCGGCTTTAATCAACTCTTCGATCTTGTCGAGTTGCTCACGCGAGTTAATTGCACCGATATCAGTGTTCTTATCAAGGGGATCACCAAGGCGCAGGGTCTGAAGCCTGAGTTTTAGGGCTTCGATGGTTTCTTCGGCAATCGACTCCTGCAAGAGCAAACGCGACCCAGCGCAGCACACATGACCTTGGTTAAAGAAAATACCGTCGACGATACCTTCGACCGCCTGATCAATAGGTGCATCATCGAAGATGATATTTGCAGCTTTGCCACCTAGCTCAAGTGTCAGTTTCTTGTTCGTACCCGCTAAGGCGCGCTGGATCGACTTTCCGACTTCGGTAGACCCGGTAAAAGCAATTTTATTAATGCCATCGTGCTCGACGATCATTCGGCCGGTATCGCCGGCACCGGTCAGGATATTCACCACGCCAGGAGGCAGATCTGCTTGTTGGCAGATCTCGGCGAAAAGTAGTGCGGTTAGTGAGGTGGTTTCAGCAGGCTTTAGTACCACGGTGTTACCACAGGCCAGGGCCGGCGCGAGCTTCCAGGCGAGCATCAGCAGCGGGAAGTTCCAGGGGATGATCTGACCGGCCACCCCTAGTGGCGCGGGATTTGGGCCAAGGCCCGCATACTCCAATTTATCGGCCCAGCCGGCATAGTAGAAAAAGTGCGCCGCGGCCAGCGGTACGTCAATATCGCGTGACTCGCGAATTGGTTTACCGTTATCCAAAGTCTCAAGTACCGCGAATTCGCGGGCGCGCTCTTGGAGCAGCCGGGCAATCCTAACGAGATACTTCGCCCGGTCGCGGCCGCTCATTACCGACCAGATCCGGTCATAAGCTCGCCGGGCCGAGTTAACCGCTGCATTAACGTCGCTTTGGTTCGCCTCACTTATCTCAGCTAGTACCTCTTCGGTTGCTGGATTGATCGTTTTAAACATCTTGCCACTGGTGGGGTCAACAAACTCGCCATTGATAAATAGCCCGTAGGACGGGGCAATGGAAACTATCGCCCGAGACTCGAGGGCTGGCGCATATTCGAAAGTCACCGATGCTCCTGTCAGTCGATTGTGACGTAGTCGGGGCCCGAGTAATGGCCGGTTGCCATGCGTTGGCGCTGCAGCAGTAGGTCATTTAGCAGCGTTGATGCGCCGAACCTAAATAGGTCAGGGGTTAGCCAGGCCTCTCCGGCGGTCTCCTTGATGAGTACCAGATATTTGATGGCATCTTTACTGGTGCGGATGCCACCGGCTGGTTTTACTCCAATTCGGGTACCTGTTAGTGCGTAGTAATCACGAACCGCCTGAAGCATCACGATTGTTACGGGAGGGGTTGCAGCAACCGGCACCTTGCCGGTGGATGTCTTGATGAAGTCAGCGCCGGCCATCATCGCCAGCCATGATGCGCGTCGCACATTGTCTAGGGTGCGTAGTTCGCCGGTCTCGAGAATTACTTTGAGGTGAGCGGTACCGCATGCGGCTTTCACCGCAACAATTTGCTCATTGACGAGGCCGTAATTACCGGCAAGGAAGGCGCCTCGATCTATAACCATGTCGATTTCGTCGGCACCGGCGGCTACGGCGTCGCGCACATCATGCAGTTTTACTGCAAGGCTCGCGCGCCCGCTCGGGAATGCGGTTGCCACCGCTGCCACATGCAGGGCAGGGCCGACGCTGGCGCGGGCAATTGCGGCCATGTCACCGTATACGCAAACTGCCGCGACACTGGGCACCGTCGGGTCGGTGGGGTCTGGTCGCAGCGCTTTGGCACACATCGCCCGGACTTTGCCCGGGGTATCCATTCCCTCAAGGGTGGTGAGGTCAACCATGCGTATTGCCAGATCGATCGCCCAAGCTTTGGCTTCGTTCTTTATCGACCGGGTCGAAAGGGCTGCCGCCCGAGCGGT
>CAMBQX010000212.1 GCA_945870085.1 Bifidobacterium breve
CCAATATTCACACGGGTATCACAGGTTACCCAGCCGCCACACCGGGTGTGACCACTTCGTCACCCGCCGCTAACGCTCAGTTCAGCCTCGAGCAGGTTTTGGGCAGCTACCTCGTCAATAAATGGTGAATCCAACCAGCCCTCGGGCAAAGATGGGCGGCGCCCGCCGGAAGTCCGGCCACGTGGGCCCGCGCCAACCACCTGATTGAACTCTTGATCCCCATTCATTTGGCCGATGAGTTCGTCCAACTCCGCCAAGGTCGACACCGTGCCAAGGCTTTGGCGAATCTGCTGCTTAACACTGAAGCCCTTCAGGTACCAAGCCATATGTTTACGCATATCGCGACACCCACGGATTTCGCCATAATCAATACACAGTAATTGCGCGTGCCGGCGCAAGGTTCGCAGCACTTCATCAAAATGCGGATCAGCGGGGATATCGGCTCCCGTGAATGCTGCTGCTAGCTGACCAAATAACCAAGGCCGCCCAAGGCACCCGCGCCCAACAACTACACCATCTGCGCCAGTCTCACTCATCATGCGAAGCGCATCTGCAGCCGTCCAAATATCGCCGTTGCCAAGTACCGGGGTGCCATAGCCCGCAAGCTGCTCCTTAAGTCGAGCGATCGCCGACCAATCAGCGGTGTCTCCATACATCTGCGCGGCGGTGCGGCCATGAAGGGCAACCCACGCAACACCTTCTTGAGCAGCAGCAGCCCCTGCATCCAAGTAGGTCAGGTGTTCGTCGTCAATCCCCTTGCGCATCTTTACCGAAACCGGCACTTTGCCGTTTGCGGCTGCAATCACGGCCCGCACAATTGAGCGAAAAAGATCCTGCTTCCACGGAAGTGCGCTACCGCCTCCCTTGCGAGTTACTTTCGGGACGGGGCAGCCAAAGTTCAGGTCGATATGGTCGGCGCGATCCTCGTCCACAATTATCCGAACCGCCTGCGCCATAACCTGCGGGTCGACCCCGTACAACTGCACCGAGCGCGGATTCTCGTCGGCCGCGAAAGTCACCATGTCGAGGGTCTCGTCATTTCGCTCGATCAGGGCCCTGGAAGTGACCATCTCCGATACGTAGAGCCCGGCGCCAGCCTCCCGGCACAGCCGGCGAAATGCCCTATTGGTGATGCCCGCCATGGGGGCAAGGACGACCGGCGGGTCAATATTTAGCCCCCCGGCGCTCAATCCTTTGGCGAAGGTCGTCGTGGTCACGCCTTGATTCTTCCATTAACCGCTAGCATCGGCACGGCCGCATTCGGGCACCGCATCGACATGGTTGCCCTGGCCTCCATGACGTCGACAGGTGGGCCACCGAGCCAAGATAGGGAGACCATGAGCGCCTCAGCACTTTCGGAGCAAAAGGTTCTCACCGGCAAACGGCGCTGGATCGCCCTAGCCTTCTTGTCCCTGGGCGTGGCCATGATCATTCTCGACGCCACCGTCGTGAACGTCGCGATCCCGTCGATGATCAAAGACTTAAACCTCACCACCAATGATGCCGAGTGGATTAACGCGGCCTACTCACTTACTTTCGCCTCGTTACTAATCCTCTCTGGCCGCATGGCCGACCGCTTCGGCCGCAAACTCCTCTTCATTATTGGCATCATCGTCTTTGTCGGTGCCAGCGTTCTGGTCGCAATGTCTGACTCATCGATCCACCTCATAGCCGCGCGCGCATTGCAAGGCGTTGGCGCCGCGATGATCTTGCCGGCCTCGCTGTCCGTCATAAATGCGGTCTTCGTCGGCAAATCCCGCGCGATTGCTTTCGCGGTTTGGGGAGCGACCATCGGCGGCATGGCTGCCCTTGGCCCGCTAGTCGGTGGCTGGTTAACAACCTACGCATCTTGGCACTGGGCCTTCTTGATCAACTTGCCGATCGGCATCATCGTGCTAATCGGCGTCTTGCTGGTAGTGCCAGAGACTAAGGACCTACTCGGGCGCAAGGGCGTTGACCTACCGGGAACATTACTTTCAACATTCGGGTTACTCGGAGTTGTCTTCGCAATGATTGAAGGCCAGCGCTATGGCTGGTTAATTTCAACCGCGCCCTTTAAAGCTGGCCCCTTAACTTGGGACACCGGCCGGCTATCGCTCGTATTCATCGCGGGGGTACTAGGAGTTATTGCTCTGGCAGCGCTAATCCTCGTCGAAACCCGGCGAGCCGCGGCCGGCAAGATCGTCATCCTTGACCTGCGGCTATTTCGCATTCGATCCTTCGCAGCCGGTAACGGGGTCGCTGTTGTCGTCAGCCTCGGCGAGTTCGGTTTGCTTTTCACCCTCCCCCTCTTCTTACAGGCGGTCCGCGGCTACAACGCGCTCGAAACCGGCGTCATCTTGCTAGCACTCGCCGTTGGCTCATTTTTCGCATCCGGCGCTGGTGCCCCAATTTCCCAGCGGGTGGGCCCGGTCCGAGTCCTGCAACTTGGAATGCTGCTCGAAGTCATCGGGATCCTCGGCCTTGGTTTTGTTATCTCCCCCGAAATTACCGGCTGGGACCTGGCCCCGTGGCTGTTCCTCTACGGGATGGGCGTGGGCTTTGCCACCGCGCAGTTGACCGGGGTCGTACTTTCGGAGGTACCCATTGCCGACTCCGGTCAAGCCAGCGCCGTGCAGTCAACCTCACGCCAAGTCGGCGCCGCCATCGGTACCGCCATTTTGGGCACCACCTTGCTCATCGGGCTCGGCACCGCGGTGACCAGCCAACTCGAGGCCCGCGGGATACCCACCGCCCAGGCCCAAGAAGTCTCCCAAGCGGTGGCCAATTCAGCCGGGCAGGCGATCCCCGGGCTCGCCTTCGCCCCGGGGGGCGATGTCTTGGTCGAAGGGGCCTCCGCCGGCTTCACCCAGGCCACCAAACTGGTCTCCTGGGTTGCCGGCTTCTTTGTCCTCCTGGGCCTATTAACCAGTTTGCTTTTGCCCAAAAACACCGCACGCGTACTCTCTGAGGGGTACGCGCCGCCCAAGAGTTGAACCACTAGCCCAGCAACCCGCTGTGCTACCGTAGATGGACAATAATTTCCACTAGGAGGAATGAATGAATCGCACCGAACTCGTCAGTGCCATTGCCGCACAAACCGGCTCAACCGCCACCGCAGTTGACCAGATCCTCGCCGGCTTGAGTTCAGTTATCACCGAGCAGCTCGTCAAGGGCGAGAAAGTCACCATCCCCGGCTTCGTGACTTTCGAGACCGCAGATCGCGCTGCCCGTACCGGCCGCAATCCCCAGACCGGAGAAACCCTCCAGATTGCCGCAAAGCGTGCCGTCAAGGTTTCCGCCGGGCAGTCACTCAAGCG
>CAMBQX010000213.1 GCA_945870085.1 Bifidobacterium breve
CGCGGTGGCATTCGTCAACAACCTCTATGCGGGTATCACCGCGACTTCTCCGGCCGAGCGCGCGAAGGGACTCGAGGTAGTCGCAGCCATTTCTGAGGCACTGCGCACGACAATTGAAGCGCAAATGTTAGAGCTGGCGGCTGTTCTCGTATTCGTCAATTGCTCCGACATGCACGATCGTCCAACACCATCGCAGCTTGCTGCCGCCTCGGAATCTGTCGAGCGAAACTACGGTTCCACTCAGCCCCTTTTCATGGGTAACTCATCCGCGTGCTTCGGGCTCAACCCTGATGACTTATCGCCGGCTATCCCCAGTGGTTCCAGCACGATCGCGTTGAAGACACCTCCGGTGTTCGTGCTGTCCTCCGGTGATGCGGCGACCCCTTGGATCTGGGGGCGCAGCCTTGCGAACACTTTCGCCGGGTCACGCACGATCACCTACAACAGCACCCAGCATGTCGCGTACATGCTCACCCCGTCTACTTGCGTTAACACACCGGTGACCGAGTACCTGCTGACACTGAAGCCTCCCTCGAAAAACCGCCTGTGCACTTATGCCCCTGGTGGGGCTGTCCCGCTGCGTTAGCAACCAGGTCGCGGTTGTGGTGACCTTGCGCGGGGCTTAATCAGGCCCTGAGCTATCGCGGCACCGAGCACGATTAGTAGTCCGCCGACCGGCTGATTCCAAGAGATCGGCTCGGCCAGGAAAAGTGCGCCGGCGATGATTGCAACAAGTGGTGTCAAATAGGTGACCGTGCTCGCTGTCGTGGCATCGGACTTATTGATCACCCGAAAATTTAATACGTATGCGACACCGCTGCCTAAACACCCAAGGGCCAGCATCCCGAACACGGTAGGTAGGCCGATGCTGCTCACCGTGAATCCGGTAACTACCGCTATTGGTGTGATCTGGATGGTAGCCATGATGAGTAAACCGGTTGCTAAGGCAAGTGGTGGCAAGGTGCTGGCATTAGGCCCACCGGTTAAGTGGCGGCGCATGTAGGGGTATGAGAATCCGTAGCAAGTAATAGCAATTACGCAGGCTGCGATGCCGAGCCACGTGCCCGCACCAAGCCCCTGCCAGATGCCAACAACGATGAGCACGCCGATGAAGCCGATACCAAGGCCAACCATGCGCCTAGGTGTCGGGCGCTCCTCGGAGAAGACGAGCAGGGTTGCTATCAAAGTTACTAACGGAGTTGCGCCGTTAATGATTCCGGCGAGCGCCGAGGAGATATGGGTTTCACCAAACGCAAAAGCCAACCAAGGCAACGTCGCGACCAACAGTGCCGTCAAGAACAGTGGCTTCCAGACTGTCCGGGGCGCCAGTTTCGTTTTCGTCACAGCGCTGAAAACCAACAGTGTCAAAAGTCCAAGCACGATACGGCCGAACGCCACCCCGGCTGGGGTTAACGATTCGAGGCCGAGTTTCATAAAGTAGAACGAGCAACCCCAGATGGCGGCGAGTACTAGATAAGCAGGGAGCCAAGCGCGGGCCTTATTGGGCATCAGACTTGAAACTTACCAACTCACACTTTCAAAGCGGCCTGCCGAGGCTTGCCATGTCCTCAAGCTCTACTCCCTTAGTTTCGCGCACATGCCTGATGACGAACGGAATTGAAAGGAGGGCAAATATGGTGAAGATGCTGTAAGCCAAGCCTAGGCTGATCTCGGCAAGTGGCGGGAACGCGGTCGACACCAAGAAGTTCGCGACCCACTGTGCTGCAGCGGCTACGGCAAGTGCCGCGGCACGAATGCGATTGGGGAACATCTCACCCAGAAGTACCCAAATGACCGGACCCCAGGTAGCCGCGAAGAAGGCTACGTAGATATTGAACGCCAGCATCGCAACGATGCCCGATCCTGAATCGAGTACCGGCTGGCCGTCACTGCTAATTGGCGCGGTGCCGAATACATAGGTGAGCGTGCCGAGCATCGCCACCATGCCGAATGACCCGACTAGGAGCAGCGGCTTGCGGCCAACTCGGTCTACCAACATGATCGCAACTACGGTGAAAGCTACGTTCACGCCGGTGGTGATTAGTGAAGTCTGGAAAGCTTGGTCTTCGCTAAAGCCAACAGCTTCCCAGATGGTGTTTGAGTAGTAGAACACGGCGTTGATGCCAACGAACTGCTGCAACGAGCTCAAGATTATGCCGATCCAAACCAATGGCAGCAGGCCAAAGCGCTTGCCGCGAAGATCTGACATCCGCGGCTTGTGCTCTCCTTGCATGGACACCCGGATGTCTTCTACGCGAGACGAAACGTCATCGGTATAAATCTGTGAAAGTACCGCCGCGGCTTCGTCGAACTTGCCGACCTCCACGAGATACCGAGGTGATTCAGGTAGCCGCCAGGCAAAGAACCCATAGACGAGAGCGGGGATCACCATCGTTAAGAACATCCAGCGCCAAGCCGGGATCCCAAAGAGCCAATCATTTAGCGAGTTGCCGCCCGCAGCGTTCAAGATCAGATAGTTAGTCAGGCCCGTTGCAAAGATGCCGATGACAATCGCGAACTGCTGGAGTGAACCCATCCGCCCACGCAGTTGAGCAGGGGCGATCTCCGCGATATACATCGGGGCCATGACACTGGCCACACCGATGCCAGCCCCGCCAATTAAGCGCCAAAGGCATAGATCGTAAATCCCCAGCGGGAAAGCCTGGCCAAAGGCCGACAGCATGAACAAGGCCGCGGCCACCAGCATCACCTTGCGGCGGCCAAAGCGCTCTGCCAAATACCCGGCGAACCAGGCGCCAATAGCCGAGCCGATCAAGGCGATCGACACCACGGCCCCGAGGGCAAATGAGGTAAGGCCAAAAGTGGCCTTAATCGCCGACGAAGCCCCATTGATAACGGCCGAGTCGAAGCCGAATAAGAATCCACCGAGGGCGGCTGTTGAGGCTAGGGCTACGACGCGCCCGGTGCGGTAGTTAGTGGCTGCCATGGCCTGATGTTAGGGGGCTATGAGCGCCCAATGGGCACCAACCTGACTAATTCCTTGAACTCCGGCGCGCCTTTGCTGTCTAGTACTGGACAAATATTCCTGTCTATGCCTATACTCATTTCTGGAACACACCGATCACCTGACGAAAGGAGTAGCCATGAACTTCCCGTTCTTTCACCGTGGCACCCAGTCCAGGCAGCAGCCCGGAACCGCCTCTTTGATGACGCTTTGGCCCACCAGCGCCCATGTCATTGAATCTGATTACGCAAAGGGGCTTTGCCGGTTCACCCTTGATTGCTCCTGCGGGGTGCACTTCGACACTCCCTATATAGACGAGGCGTTGGAGTGGCG
>CAMBQX010000214.1 GCA_945870085.1 Bifidobacterium breve
GCTCAACGTACTTTGCGATTACGTCAACTTCTAGATTTACAATGTCACCAACGGTCAGCCCACCCAACGTAGTGTGCTCCAAAGTCGTAGGAATGAGGGATACCGAAAAGTAATCGGGGCCGGCTTCAACAATGGTTAGCGACACCCCGTCCACCGTAATCGAGCCCTTTTCTACCAAGTATCTAGCTAAATCTAACGGCAAGGTGAATCGAATTAGTGTCCAATGCACGTTTGGCTCGATCGCGAGCACGGACGCTACTGCGTCAACGTGACCCTGGACCAAGTGGCCGCCGATGCGGGCGTCGATCCGCGCTGCTCGTTCAAGGTTTACCTTGGACCCGATGGCTACCTTGCTTAGCGAGCTTCGATTTAGCGTCTCTGCCATAACATCAGCGGTGAAATAGTTTGCCCCCAGATCAACAACCGTTAGGCAAACGCCATTGACCGCGATTGAGTCACCCGCCTTGACATCACTCACTACCAGGGCGCCTTCAATTTTCAATTTGGCAGCATCGGGTAAAGACTCAATGTGCGCAATGCGCCCTAATTCTTCGACAATGCCAGTGAACATGCACCCATCTTAGTCACTAGGTGCCGGGCTCAGCGCCCCGCGAATAAGAACATCACTGCCGATGACCTCAACTGCGGTGACCGTGACCGCTCGTGGGCGCGGCAGCGGCGCCATAGCCACCGGACCAGCACCGAGAAATTGCGGTGCCACGAACCAGAGAATTTCATCTACCAGGCCGGCTTCCACGAAAGCAGCAATGAGAGTTGGCCCACCTTCGATAAGAACCTGCTGCACCTTTTGGGCTAGAAGTAACTTAAGTATGCGCTCTGGGTCGTGTTCGCGTATCTGGATACCCGGACCGACACCTACATCAGCAAAAATCTTTAAGTCAGTCGACAAGCGGCGACCCCCAACCACGACCCGCAGCGGCTGATTGGGTAGCAGCGCCCCTGAATTATCGCGTGCAGTTAGCGCTGGGTTGTCGACGCTTACCGTATTCGCGCCAACTAGAACCGCGTCGACCTCGGACCGAAATTGACCAACCCAAACCCGAGCCGCCGCACCGGTGATCGTGGTCGGCCCGCCGCCTGCTCCCGCAACCCGGCCATCAAGGCTCATTGCAGTTTTAATGCTCACAAATGGACGCCCGGTTACTTGAACATGTGTCCAGGCACGATTGATTATTTCCGCCTCGTCAGCCAGCACACCACCGATCACGGCGATGCCGGCGTGCACTAATTCAGCGGCACCCCCACCGGCGATATCGGTGGGATCAGCCTGCGCGTAAATAACCTGGCTAACCCCGGCCTCAATAAGTGCCTGCGTGCACGGCCCGGTACGCCCGGTGTGCTGGCACGGCTCAAGGGTCACAACGGCCGTTGACCCGCGCGCGAGCTCACCGGCCGCTGCAATTGCATTAACTTCGGCATGTGGCAGGCCAGCAGCCACGTGGTGGCCGCGGCCAACAATTTCACCGCTGGTGCTAACTATTACACAGCCGACCCGGGGATTTGGGCTGCACTTGACATCAGGTAGTACAGCCAGCGCGAGGGCCTCGCGCATGATCAGTTCCCAGTTGCTCACGGTGTGGTTGCCACCATGGCTAGTGCGCGCAGTCGGTCAACCATGGCGCCTGGATCTTGGGCCAGGTAGACCGATGACCCGGCCACAAAAACATTTGCCCCAGCACTTGCACACCGCTCGATTGTTGAAATATCGATGCCACCGTCAACCTGCACCCAGATGTCGGTACCGGTTGCCTCTGCGAGAGCTCGTGCTTGCTCGATTTTCGGCAGCATGTCCGACATGAATGATTGACCACCGAACCCCGGCTCAACTGTCATTATCAAGATCATATCCAATTCAGTCATTAGTTCCGCGACCGCCGATATCCCGGTGCCTGGTTTCAATCCAATGCCGGCACGCGCACCCGCAGCACGCAGATCTCGGCACAATCGCCCGGGGTTAGCCGCGGCTTCAATATGAAAGGTGACACTGCTCGCACCGGCCTCGGCGTAGGCAGGGGCCCAGCGATCTGGATCTGAAATCATTAGGTGGCAGTCCGCGGGAATGCTTATGCGCTTGAGTAAGGACTCAACAACTGGAACTCCGAAAGTCAAGTTTGGGACAAAATGATTATCCATAATATCGAGGTGAATCCAATCGGCGTGATTGGCAACTCGATCAACTTCGGCGGCCAAACAGGATAAATCACTATTGAGCACACTTGGTGACATCAGTATTCCCATAGGCAAAGACTAATCGGGGCAGCAAGGAGCCGGTATTACGAGCCGACTTTGCGCAGTAGCGCTAAGAACATCGCATCGGTGCCGTGACGGTGGGGCCACAGCTGCACGAAGGGGCCATCTTCGACGTCGCCTACCTCGGGTAATAGTCCGCGGGCATCCTCGATTACTACATCTTGGCGCCCGGAGACGGCATCTTGGACCACGAATTCCGTCTCGGCTAAGTGCGGGGAGCAGGTGGCGTAAATAATAACGCCGCCGGGCCGGGTCGCAGCAATTGCCGATTTGAGTAACCCCCGTTGTAGTGGCCCCAGAGTCGACAAGTCGGCCGTGGACTTGCGCCACCTCGCCTCGGGACGGCGCCGCAAAGCACCTAGACCGGTACATGGTGCGTCAATCAAAATCCGGTCAAAAAGTTGGTCACCCCAAGGGGCGGTGGTGGCATCTCCCACCACGATTTCGGCTGGCACTTCACCGAGCGCACGCTCAACTAAATGTGCACGATGCGGATGTAACTCAACGGCCATGAAATTGATCCCGCGCTCGGCCGCCACTCCGGCTAATACGGCAGCTTTGCCGCCCGGCCCCGCACACATGTCTAGCCACGTGTTCTCCGGATGCTGCACTACAGCGCGAGTCATTGCGAGTGCAACCAATTGACTGCCTTCGTCCTGCACCCCCACCGCACCACTTCTGACAATATCCAGGGCATCCGGCGCACCGCTGAGCAGGACGGCCGCTAAAGGTGAATAGCGGCCCGGTGTTACCTCCGCACGTGCCCGAAGGACAGCCGGGTCAATTCGGCCCGGTCGCGCCACCAATACCGGGTGCGCGGGTTCGTTATCGGCAGCCAGCAGCGCAGGCAGCTCAGCGCGCCGTTCACCGAGGGCATCTTGGAATGCGCGAACTATCCAGGCCGGGTGTGACCAGCGCGTGGCCAGCCCGTCGATCCCTCCAACGGATTCGACCATCTCTACCCAGTACTGGAGGTCATGGGCCGCGACTTTTCGTAG
>CAMBQX010000215.1 GCA_945870085.1 Bifidobacterium breve
TGCGGCAAGTGCACACCGTGCCGAGTTGGATCAGTGCGCGGCGTCGAGGTGATCGATAAAGTCATCAACAACATCGATCGCACCGAAAACCTGGAACTACTCAACGATTTGTGCGACCTTATGACCGATGGTTCACTATGTGCCATGGGCGGATTAACACCGATGCCAGTGCTAAGTGCACTGCGCCAATTCCCGGAGGATTTTCAAAAATGACAATCATGCGTGAGCTGGACTATGGCACCCCGAGAAAGACCGCTGAAGCCACCGTCGCTGTCGAGATTGACGGTCACCGGGTCTCGGTGCCCGCAGGCACCTCAGTGCTGCGCGCCGCGAGCGAGGCTGGCATCCCCGTCCCGAAACTCTGCGCCACCGATTCACTCGAGCCATTCGGGTCATGCCGCCTGTGCCTGGTAGAAATTGATGGAAAGAAGGGCACGCCCGCGTCGTGCACTACCCCGTGCGAGGAAGGAATGCGGGTTCACACCACTTCGCCAAAAATTGATCGATTGCGCCGCGGGGTCATGGACCTCTACATTTCGGACCACCCGCTTGACTGCCTAACCTGCCCGGCCAATGGCGACTGCGAACTGCAGGATATGGCGGGCGTCGTTGGCTTACGCGATGTGCGCTACGGGTACGCCGGTGAGAACCACTTAGATGCACCGACCGATGCCAGTAATCCTTATTTCTCCTTCGATGAAAGCAAGTGCATCGTTTGTAGCCGCTGTGTGCGTGCGTGCAGTGAGGTTCAGGGCACATTCGCGCTCACCATCGAGGGCCGGGGTTTCAATTCAAAAGTCAGCCCCGGAGGCCTCAATTTCCTTGAGAGTGAATGTGTTTCATGCGGGGCCTGCGTGCAGGCGTGCCCAACATCAACCCTGCAGGAAAAAGCCGTAATTGAACTTGGTATGCCTACCCGAACCGTGCTGACCACCTGCGCCTACTGCGGTGTTGGATGCACCTTCAAGGCAGAAATGCGCGGTGACGAGCTCGTTCGAATGGTGCCCTACAAGGATGGTGGGGCTAATGAAGGGCACTCATGCGTTAAAGGTCGCTTCGCTTTTGGCTACGCCTCCCACCCAGATCGCGTACTTCATCCGATGATTCGCGAATCCATCACCGACCCTTGGCAGGAAGTAACTTGGGACGAGGCAATCGGTTACGCCGCAAAAAAACTAAAAGCGATTCAGGCGAAGCACGGTGTCGACAGTATCGGCGGCATCACCTCATCGAGATGTACTAATGAAGATGTTTATGTAGTTCAAAAACTTGTGCGCGCCGCATTCGGTAACAACAATGTTGATACCTGTGCCCGGGTTTGCCACTCACCAACCGGTTACGGACTCAAAAAGACCTTCGGCACGTCGGCCGGCACCCAAGATTTCAAGTCCGTTGAAAAATCCGACGTAATCTTGGTCATCGGCGCCAACCCGACCGACGCCCATCCGGTATTTGGCTCACGCATGAAACGCCGCCTGCGCGCCGGTGCAAAACTGATAGTGGTTGACCCAAGGCGCACCGATCTGGTGCGCTCACCCCACATCGAAGCCGACTATCACCTGCCACTGCAACCCGGTACCAATGTGGCTGTCGTCAATGCTTTAGCTCACGTCATCTTTACCGAAGGGCTATTCGACGAGGAGTTCGTGGCAAGTCGTTGTGATGACGAATCATTCGCAGCGTGGGCGGAGTTCATCAATCTGCCTGAAAACAGCCCGGAGTCGGTGGCTAAAGAATCTGGGGTGCCAGCCGAGGAGATAAGGGGTGCGGCCCGACTTTATGCCGCCGGCCCAAACTCCGCGATCTACTACGGGCTTGGAGTAACCGAGCACAGCCAAGGCTCAACGATGGTGATTGGTATGGCAAATTTGGCCATGCTCACCGGCAATATTGGACGCGTTGGCGTTGGCGTGAATCCCTTACGCGGGCAAAATAACGTGCAAGGGGCCTGCGACATGGGTTCCTTCCCGCATGAATTTTCCGGCTACCGTCATGTTTCTGACGACACCGTGCGCGAGCAATTCGAGACGCTTTGGGGGCGCGAACTGCAATCGGCCCCTGGGATGCGCATCCCCAATATGCTCGACGCCGCAGTTGTCGGTAGTTTCCGCGGTATTTATATTCAGGGCGAAGATATCGCGCAGTCTGATCCAAACACCACACATGTCACCAATGCACTCGCCGCCATGGAGCTGGTAATCGTGCAAGATCTCTTCATCAATGAGACCGCTGCTTTCGCACATGTCTTCCTCCCGGGTACCTCTTTCCTGGAGAAGGACGGAACCTTCACCAATGCCGAGCGACGCATAAACAGAGTGCGCCCAATCATGGCGAGTCGTACCGGCAAGTCAGAGTGGGAAGTCACCTGCGATCTCGCCAAGGCCCTCGGTTATCCGATGCACTACAACAATGCATCCGAGATCATGGATGAAATCGCCCAACTCACCCCGACCTTTGCCGGGGTCTCGTTCGCGAAACTAGATGAATTGGGCAGCATCCAATGGCCTTGCAATGCCGAGCACCCTGAAGGCACACCGACAATGCACGTTGGTGAATTCACCCGCGGTGAGGGTCGGTTCATTGAAACCCCTTACATGCCTACCCCTGAGCGCTCGACAAGGCGGTACCCGCTACTCCTCACCACGGGCCGCGCCGTTAGCCAATACAACGTCGGCGCACAAACGAGGCGGACCGCAAATGTGATTTGGCAGTCCGAAGACTTTTTGGATATTCATGAATCAGACGCAGAACTCCGGGGAGTAGCCGATGGCACCTGGGTCGAACTCGCCAGCCGCGTCGGAAAGACTAAATTGCGCGCGCGCATCTCGAAGCGAGTGCCTCCCGGCGTCGTCTACACGACTTTTCACTTCCCGATCAGCGGAGCCAATGTGGTTACCACCGAGTATTCTGACTGGGCCACCAACTGCCCGGAGTACAAGGTCACGGCTGTCGAAGTGCGGCCAACTCTCGAAGCCGGTGGAGTTGCCTCAGCCCACGAACTCGGCCTAGAAGAACTGCATACGGAGGTTCATGAGGACGCAACCGCAACCTTGGTGCGCATGGCAAATGAAATCACCTCGAACTGCAGCCACCTCCACCAATTGGCGGCGATCGAGGCGGTTTCCACCCATATAAGGATGTTCTGGACACCGCAAATGATCGAGGACCTAACCACCTACGCGAAGGCCCACCCCGAAGACCTGCAGGATGTGGCGTTAGTCGCTATTGGGCAAGTTCCGACTGC
>CAMBQX010000216.1 GCA_945870085.1 Bifidobacterium breve
TACCAGCTATGAGATTGTCGCCGACTACGTGGCCTTCTTAAAGTTGAGCAAATTAGCCGCACCGGTGCATCTACCCAAAACCGTAGCCGTATTTCAACCAGGTGGGGTGTCATCAGATCGTTGGCGTGCTGCGATCGGCGAGTTCCACCGAGCGCGCCGGGAGGTCTTGGCACCCTCGGGGGTATCGGCCTTTCGGGAGCGACTCGAGACCGCAGCTCTCCTAACAAAAACAGCCGCTTACCGCGGCCTGTGGGCCCCAGGCCGCGTTGCCCATCCGCTAGTTTCGCGCGTCAGGAGCGCTGGCGAGGCAAGTTGAATATCGCCGATACCCTTAGGGGGTGACAACTTCGGCCGCCGAGCCCGTTGAGGGCCGGTTCATGCACGAGCTTGCCACCCGGCTCTTCCCTATCTGCCGCAGCATCACCGGCGACGGGGTTCGCGAGACCTTGAAGATCTTGGGCGAGTTCCTCCCGGGCCTAAATGTGGTTGAAGTGCCCAGCGGCACCCAAGCCTTCGACTGGACAGTGCCGGACGAGTGGAATATCCGCGGCGCCTACCTCACCGCGCCAGATGGTCAGCGGGTAGTTGATTTCGCCGATAGCAATGTGCACGTGGTGAGTTACTCGACGCCGGTTGATGTCGAGCTTTCACTTGAGCAACTGCAAGAGCACCTGCATTCAGATGAGTTGCTCCCCGATGCAATCCCATATGTCACCAGTTACTACAACCGCAACTGGGGTTTTTGCTTACCCCACTCGCAGCGGGTTTCGCTGACCGATGGCACTTACCGGGCGGTAATTGATAGCACCCTTGAACCCGGCCATTTAACCTACGGCGAGTTCGTCATCCCCGGCGAAAGTGATGAAGAGGTTTTCATCTCGACTTATATTTGCCACCCATCACTTGCCAACAACGAATTGTCCGGCCCGGTCGTTGCGGTCGGCTTGGCGCGTTGGTTGATGTCAGTACCGAAGCGCCGTTACACATACCGGTTCGTGTTCGTGCCCGAGAGCATCGGTGCGATCACCTACACGAGCAGGAATCTTGAACACCTTCGCGAGCGTGTAATTGCGGGATTCAACCTAACCTGCATCGGCGACGACGGTGACTACTCATATTTAGCTTCACGCCTTGGTAACCTGCCTATTGATCGCATCGCTCGGCGGGTGCTGGCTACGCGCAGCCCAGCCGTCGAATATTCATACCTTGATCGTGGCAGCGATGAGCGCACCTATTGCGCGCCGGGCATTGACCTCCCGTTGGTGTCATTGATGCGCACGAAGTACGGCGCATACCGCGAGTACCACACCTCCCTTGATGATCTCACCGTAGTCACGCCATCGGGGCTGCAAGGAGGCCTGGATTTGGTGCGCGACTGCATCAAGATGCTTGATGGCAGCGAGTATTACCAAACCACGGTGCTTGCCGAACCCCAACTAGGTAAGCGTGGGCTGTATCACGCGATGCACGCGCGCACCGTTGCCGACATCATTTTGCTACGGACCCATGTATTGACTTACGCTGACGGCCAGCATTCAGTTCAAGATATGGCTGACCTATTTGGACTACCTCTCGAAGAAGTACAGGAGATCGTGCAAGAGTTGGTGGAGCATGACCTGCTCGTTAAACTCCCCGGAATGAGAGCCTCCTGATGTCTGTCTCCTCGCACTATGACGGCAGTGCAGCAAGCTACTTCGAGCAGTTCGACCCCGAGCGGGTCTGGACGAACAAGGAGTACCCGGCCAACTATTTCCGGCTGCAGTTGGTGCAGCGGCTACTAGCCGAAGCCGGTGTCACTTCGCTTTATGAACTCGGTGTTGGTGATGCCACCCCGCTCTCAACTATTGGCAGCACCGGGATACAGGTGGCCGGCCATGACATTTCACCGGAAATGGTCAAGTTCGCGCGCGCCAATATGGAGGCCCGGGGCCTTGACCCAGCACTCATCAGCTTGCTTGATGCCCAAGATGCCGGCGCTATCGCTGCTGAGCGTGAGCTACGCGGTGAATTTGATGCGGTGATGGCCCTTGGGGTTATCCCGCATGTGTCAGATGACAATGCCTTTGTTGCCGCGATGGATACGTTTGTGAGGCCCGGTGGTCGGCTCATTCTGCAATTTCGTAACTCGATGTTCTCGATGTTCACCTTTAACCGCCTAACAAGAGAGTTCATCCTTGATGATCTCCTCGTGGGAGTACCTGACGCGATTCGAGGAGTCGTCGCCGCAGATCTAGATGCCCGGCTCGCTGTCGACAAGCCACCGGTGCGCACCCGCCCAACCGGTGATGGTTACGACGAGATTCTTTCGCGCTTTCATAATCCATTTGAGTTGGCACAAGTGGTCGAGAATCATGGTTTCAGCGGTGTGAAATACCACTGGTACAACTACCACCCCGCTTACCCAATGATCGCTGATCAAATAGACGCTCGCACCTATCGGGAGGCGCAGGTGGCTCTGGAGCATGAAGGCACTTGGCGCGGAATGTTCTTGTGCTCCGCGGGCATAATCGAAGCTATTAAGGACCCGGCCTAGTGCACACCTTCGCGATGCTGCTTAAGTCATTTGCCGATGACTTTGATTACGCGCAACGGTTGCTGGTCAGTTTTCGTAAATTCAAGAGCGATGGGGTGCACCTTTACTGCGTAGTGCCACCGGCTGATGTGGCGCGCTTCGAGGCATTTAGCGGGGCCGACGTAACCGTGCTTAGCGAATCAGAACTTGGGCAATATCTAGTTGATCAACCAGTTCACAGCATGCGCCCCGGCTACATCAATCAAGAAATCATCAAACTCGCGTTCTGGGAACTCGAGCTCACCGAGAACTACTTCTGCGTCGACTCCGACGCCGAGTTCATCAGGCCCTTCTACCGATCAGACTTCATGGTCGATGAGCACACCCCTTACACCGTGCTGGTCGAAGATAATGAGCTGAAAGTAGAACCCCGCTACTACCGCGAGTATTGGCAGCAGCGCGAACTAGAACTACGACACATCCAAGAGTTAGTCGGCCTTGACACCAAGGTGGTGCGCACCTGCCACGGCCATCAGATTTTCTCCGCCAAAGTGCTGCGATCATTCAAGACCGAGTTCCTCGACCCTCAGGGCTGGTCATATGCCGATGCCTTGGAGGCCTCGCCATATGAATTCACCTGGTACAACATGTGGCTACAGAAGAGCCAGGGAATCGAAATCCATCAGCGCGAGCCGCTCGTCAAGGTCTTCCATAACGAGA
>CAMBQX010000217.1 GCA_945870085.1 Bifidobacterium breve
GTCTGGTGGTTCAACAACTCACGCCTGCATTCAGAGCTGGATTACCAAACCCCCGTCGAATACGAGGACGACTATTACAATTCACAACAAGCGAGGACACCAACCGGTGCCCTCGTAAAACACTAGGAACAAAACCCAGGGCGATTCACGTCCGCCAATACCCGCAACCGCCGACCCACCACCAACCCCCAAAAATGAACCTGTGTCGCACCTCGATTTCAACCAACACCTTGCGCTAACAAAGAAGAACGGTGAACCAAGGATTAAACACCGTACCTTACTCGCGCCCCAGGCCAAACTTTGTCGGGCGTGGCAATAGACAGTTGCGAAGGCGGCGGCACCGAGTCGGGTAGCTCGCCGTGCCCGCCGACTTCGAGCCGCACGCGTCCTGCTCCTGAGGGCGCACCGCGCTTTCAGGAAGGGCTTTCCGTGCGGTCACAATGATGTTACTTTTGCCCTCTACTCATCAAGCCTGCGATGACGAGCAACTCTGGAGCCACCGTGATCTGGAACTCCCGTCGCATGGTCGTGACGATCCTCAGTGTTGCGGCACTGATTTTGACCGTGACCTCGACGCCCGCTTCCGCGGCGACGAAGGTCGGCGGACGGTGCTCCAAGGCCGGACAAACGACGGGCATCCCGAACGGCACCTTGACCTGCGTGAAGGTCGGCAAGAAGCTGGTCTGGCAGAACCTAACTTCCGGGCAAGTATCAGCGAGCGCGGGCTGCTCGAAGAAACCGGCTACCGTGTTCAGACGCGCCCCGTTCGTTGCGTCCGATATCGCGCTCATCACCAATGGCGAGGAGACGAACGACCCGCGCTTTGCCTATGTCTGGCTGCGCAGTCCGTACACCCCGATTCCGGTCTACGCCCCCGCTGACGGCACCCTGATCACGATCAGGCATCTCACGGCCACGAAGTTCTTCCCCTCTGATGACTATCAACTCGTTTTCGAGGTTTCGGCGGCATGCCAGGACCAATTCGGCTTCAACCACTTCACTGCACCGCGGGCCGATATTCGGGCCGCCTACCAGTTCGGTGACCAGTGCAGCAGTTGCTTCGACGACAGCGGCGCCCCGACCGCTAGGTACCCCGAGCGCGAGACGCCGGGCACTGCGATCAAGGTGAAAGCAGGCGATCTGCTCGGGTACACGTCCGGGACCCCGTTTGCGCACAACTTCGACTACTGGGTGCGGGTTGGCGGCAAGTATGTGTGCCCGATGAACGTACTGCCCGAGCCCTCGCGCACGACCTTGATGAACCTGCTCGGTCCAGCGAAGTCCGGCAATGAAGGCGAAGTACCCGGCCCGGTGCCCGGATACCCGTGTGCGGGATATGGAGCGGCGAACTAGGGTCGAACAGCCTCGTCGCCGTGTTCGACCCTCCCCGCCACCCAAGCCAACTCGCGATGGCAAATAACCTGACGTGACAGCTACCGGTCATCGAGAAATTGTTGCCCTTGCCTAGACTTCGGTTGTCCGCCGACAGCCAGCCGGAGTGGAGCGCGCCTCGCGCTCAAGAAGGAGCGCCAAATGGCCACCGATCGTGTTGAAGCCGTTGTCAATTTATGTAAGAGGCGTGGGTTCATCTTCCAGTCCTCCGAGATTTACGGTGGCACGAGGTCTGCCTGGGATTACGGCCCCAATGGCGTGGAGCTCAAGGACAATATTCGCCGGCAGTGGTGGCAGCACATGGTGCGCGGCCGCGATGACGTCGTCGGCCTTGATTCGTCGATCATCTTGGCTCCACAGGTTTGGGAGGCATCGGGCCACGTAAATGCATTTGTCGACCCATTGACCGAATGCAAGAAGTGTCATAAGCGTTGGCGCGCGGATCAACTAATTGAGGCATATCAAGACAAGCACGGCAAGGAGCCGGTCAACGGTCTGGTTGATATCACCTGCACCAACTGTGGCACGAAGGGCGATTTCACCGAGCCGCGGGATTTCAATGGCATGCTGCGCACGACCATCGGGGTGGTTGAAGATGCGGGGGCCGTCCACTACCTGCGCCCTGAAACTGCGCAAGGGATTTTCGTCAACGATCTAAATGTCATGACGTCAGCCCGCAAAAAGCCACCATTTGGTATTGGCCAAACAGGTAAGAGTTTTCGAAATGAAATCACGCCGGGTAACTTTATTTTCCGCACCCGCGAGTTCGAGCAGATGGAGATGGAGTTCTTCGTCGAGCCGGGCACCGATGAGCAGTGGCACGATTACTGGCTTGAGCAGCGCTGGCAGTGGTACGTCGACCTAGGCATGGACCCAGAGAACATGAGGTTCTTTGAGCATCCGAAAGAAAAACTCAGCCATTACTCAAAGCGCACCGTCGATATCGAATACCGGTTTAGGTTCGCTGGTTCAGAGTGGGCTGAGCTTGAGGGCATTGCCAATCGCACCGACTTTGATCTGACCACCCATGGTGAGCATTCGGGTACTGATCTGTCGTATTTCGATCAGGAGAAGAATGAGCGCTGGGTTCCTTACGTAATTGAACCGGCAGCTGGGCTATCGCGCGCGGTGTTGGCGTTCTTGTTGGAGGCATACGCCGAGGATGAAGCCCCCAATGCCAAGGGCGGCGTCGATACCAGAACAGTGCTGCGTTTTGATCCCCGCCTGGCACCGGTCAAAGTGGCGGTTCTCCCGTTGTCGCGTAATGCAGATCTTTCGCCCAAGGCCAAGGATCTAGCCGCGGATCTTCGTAAACGCTGGAACGTTGACTTTGACGATGCCGGCGCCATCGGCCGGCGCTACCGGCGCCAAGACGAAGTTGGCACGCCATTTTGTATCACCGTCGACTTCGACACTTTGGAAGATCAGGCTGTGACCATTCGTGAGCGCGACACCATGCAACAGGAGCGGATCGGGCTAGACGCGGTAGCCGGCTGGCTGGCTGCTCGATTGCCGGCCTGTTAAGCAAGGCGGCTTCGCAGGAAAAAGCACCCGCCCCCTGAAGAGTTGTTACAAGAAAACTTAATGTCTTCTTGCTACAACTCACCAGGAGGCGGGCTCGGTCACACTGATGTGACCAAAAAAGCTAAGCGGTCTAACTAGTTGCCGGCAACTGCGCGCTTGAGTGACTGCCCGGCGGAAACCTTGACGGCACGCTTTGCGGCAATCTGGAGGGTTTCTCCGGTCTGGGGATTGCGGCCGGTACGGGCAGCGCGATCTGCGGTCTCGAAAGTCACGAAGCCGGGGATGGTGACTTTCTCGCCCTT
>CAMBQX010000218.1 GCA_945870085.1 Bifidobacterium breve
CGATCTACTCATTCACGGGCGCCTCAGCAGACTACTTGGTGAATTTTCGTACCGAGTTTCCCGACGCTACCGAGGTGCGCTTAGTTAATTGCTATCGGTGCACACCGGAAATTGTGAGCAAGGCCAATGCGGTGATCGTGCAAGCGCACTCGCGGGCTGCCGTGACTTTACGGTCGATGCGCGAGCCTGGGGTTGAGCCCACGGTGCAGTCATACTCCGATGAAGTTGCGGAGGCGACCGCGGTCGCTGAACAAATTTCTACGCATCTGCGTAATGGGATTTCTGCCCGTGATATCGCCGTGTTGTTTCGGATGAATGCGCAATCGGCGGATTTGGAAGCGGCATTATCGGCGCGCGGGATCGCTGTTGTCATGCGCGGGGCAGAGCGATTCTTTGATCGCCCGGAGGTGCGCGAGGGCGTTACGCGCATTAGGGGCGCAGCGCGCGCCGGAGGAGCCACCGGTGTACTCGGCGATGAAGTTCGCGGGATCCTCAGCGCTGCTGGCTGGGCCGCTGAACGGCCGCAGGGTAGCGGTGCGGTTCGTGAACGCTGGGAGTCGCTCGCAGCATTGGTGACTTTGGCCGATGAAAATCCGCAGTGGGATTTGCCGGCATTTGTCACCGAACTTGATCATCGCTCCGAGGCTCAACATGCTCCGGCCGCCGATGCCGTGACACTTTCCTCCCTGCATTCGGCCAAGGGCCTTGAATGGCAGGTAGTTTTCATTGTCGGGTGCAGTGATGGGTTACTGCCCTTGTCGAATGCTGACTCACCCGATGAGATAGAGGAGGAGCGCCGGTTACTTTATGTTGGAATGACGCGCGCTAAGTCATACCTGCATCTGTCTTGGGCGCGGGCCCGGCAGCCGGGTGGCCGCGAAAATCGGGAGTTCAGTAAATTCCTCGTCACACTTCGCGACGCAACGGGTCAACTTGCTGATGGGCTTGACGGTGATGAGTCGCGGGGGAGTGTGCACCGCGGCTCTGGTCGCGCGCGCACCGAACGAAAGAAGCGCGGGCCGGCAATGTGCCGCACCTGTGGTAGGGGGTTGGTCACCGCACCCGAGCGCTCCTTAGGCAGGTGCCGTACCTGTCCTTCGACTTATGACCCTGAGCAGTTCGAGCAGTTGAAACGGTGGCGACTGCGTCAGGCGACAGAGCGCGAAGTCCCAGCGTTCGTCGTCTTCACCGATGCAACTTTGCTGGCAATTGTTGAACAATTGCCGGCAAGTTTGGAGCAGTTGGCGGCCATACCTGGCATCGGGCCGGCGAAGTTAGAGTTGTACGGGCCAACGCTCCTTGAGTTGCTGGGCGACCCGACCCGCTAGCCGTTAGCTCGTTGCTAGTGGCCAGCGGTGGTGAAATCAGGTACCCAACGCGTTAGCTCAGCGCGCATCGGAACGGTGGCACCGAGTTGGCACAGCACGCCGATACAACCCAACCAGACCCGATGGATCAATGCATATGACGGCGGCAGGTTTAGTTTCAGTCCTACGGCGAAATCGGGATTACGCATATCGTTCATGCGGGTAAATTGCTCGCGCATCCAATCACGGGAGAAAGTGAACTCTTCGTAGCGGGCTGGATCAACAAAAGGCTCGAGGTATCCCAGTACTTGCTCGGCATCGACCTCAATATTGGGCTTGATGAAACCCTCGGCGCGTAGACCCTCGATTACCGTTTGTGCATCACCTAACTGGGCGATACGAAGTAATGAACCCATTGCCGAAGGTAGGCCGTCTGGCAATGATGCGCAGGCACCGAAGTCGAGTACGCCCAGGCGGCCATCGGGAGTGATGCGGAAGTTGCCGGGGTGTGGGTCGGCGTGTAGGAGGCCAGCACGCGATGGGCCAGATAGCAAGAAACGTTCATAGAGCACTCCGGCGGCATCACGCTCGGCTTGACTGCCGTCCTTAATGATGGATGAGAGTGCGGTGCCGTCAATCCATTCACTAACGAGCACATGTGGTGCTGCAACAAGAACATGGGGTATTACAAACTCCGAGTCACCTTCGTAGGCGATGGCGAAAGCCCGTTGATTCTGTGACTCGTGCAAGTAATCGAGTTCGTCAACGGCACGATCGCGTAACTCATCGAGGAGTGGCTTGATATCGAGACCGGGTATCCAGGAGGCAAAGAGTTTACCCATTCGCGCCATTTGGTTGAGGTCGCTAATTAGGGCTTTATCTGCTCCGGGGTATTGCACTTTCACCGCCACCACGCGGCCGTCATGCCAGGTTGCTTTATGTACCTGTCCGATGGAGGCGGCCGCTGCAGGCTGGTCTGCGAACTCCAAGAATTTTGTGCGCCATTCCACGCCAAGTTCGTCGGTGAGAATCTTGTGGATAGCTTCAGCAGGTAGCGGAGGTGCAGCATCTTGTAATTTGGTGAGGGCCGCTCGATAAGGCCCGGCGATGTCCTCGGGTAGTGCGGCCTCGAAAATACTCATGGCCTGACCAAGTTTCATGGCCCCGCCTTTAAGCTCACCGAGTACTTTAAACATTTGTTCCGCGGTGCGCGCTTGTAATTCAGCAGCCACTATCTCAGCGGATTTTCCGCCGACCCTCTTGCCGAAGCCCAGCGCGGTGCGCCCAGCAAAGGCGGCCGGCAGCGCAGCCATCCGCATACTGCGGGTGAGAGCATTGCGTGGGAGTTCGGCCATACCTAATTGTCACCCAGATGTTGAGGAGACGCGCATCGGGTCAATTTGAGCCCAAGTGCACCCACAAAGTGGGTGGGGTGGGCGGCGCACCGGCATTGCCCGACCTCCGGGGAGCCTTAGTTCAAAAGCGATCTCACGCCACTGCTCGCTATTTTGCGGTTGATCAAGCCACGTTCGAACGAGGAGGGCGGTTTGGACGGCGGTTGCGCGAATTAGTAGGCGGTCCTTCGGGGGAGCTACCAACCGGCGAATCTGGCTGGCCAACTGCAGGGTAATTTTTGGCCACATGGCATCGGCATCGACGGTGTGGAGATATGCACAGCGCAGGCAACTTGTCACACCCGGTATAACAAGTGGCCCAACGATGGCGCGGGCCCCATAGACGGTCGCTGACAGGTGCGGGTGATCATGTAGTGGGGTGTCGACTTCGTCGATGATGTCTGGGTGCAAACCGTCGGCAAAAATTATTAGGCTCTGATAATTATCGTAATTGGGTATCTTCACATCAGATTCGATCGTGCGTAACCCGGCCAGGTTCAGGG
>CAMBQX010000219.1 GCA_945870085.1 Bifidobacterium breve
CGATGGGGCTGAGGCACTTGTTATTGATGTCGCGGGGCCGCAGCGCTACGTCGTGACCGGTATTGCCCTCGTTGAACTAGCCGCTGCGGACTAGAGGCGGCAAGCGTGGATGTCGGTGACCAATATTCCGCGCGCCCCTAGGTCATACAGCTCATCCATGACCCGGTGCACATCAGCACTTGGCACCATCGCGCGCACGGCCCGCCAATTTGGGTCATGCAGTGCCGAAATCGTCGGTGACTCTAAGCCGGGTGTGATAGCACATGCGTTTTCGAGTGACTCAATTCTAATGTCGTAGTCAACAAGTACGAAAGAGCGCGCAACCATGACTCCGCTTAGACGCCGGACGAATGTTTCAACAGCCGGATTCACTTGCGCATCGCGGCGCTGAATCAATAGAGCCTCGGAGACGAGTAGCGGTTCACCTATTAACTCAAGACCAGCACGCTTAATAGTTGCTCCGGTGGCAACTACATCGGCAATAGCATCGGCGACACCCAGGGCCACCGCATTCTCGACTGCACCATCAAGGCGGACCACTCGTGCCGAAATACCGTGATCGGTGAGCCACGCATCAAGTAATCCCGAGTATGAAGTTGCGATACGGAGCCCCGTTAAGTCTGCGGGCGACTTTGCGCTGCCTATCGGAGCTGCCAAACGAAAACTCGAGGGTGCAAATCCCAAAGCCAGCACTTCCTTGGCGTCAGAACCAGAATCCAGCAGCATGTCACGGCCGGTGATACCTAAATCTAAAGTTCCCTCGCCGACGTAGATAGCAATATCCTTCGGCCGCAAGAAATAGAATTCAACATCGTTTTCAGGATCACTGATGTAAAGATCGCGTAACCCACCTGCACGCAGGTAGCCCGCCTCGCTAAGCATCGCGCGTGCTGGCTCGGCAAGTTGCCCTTTATTGGGAACAGCGATTCGCAACATCGCCATCATAACCGCCGATAAACATCGTCGAGGCTGACTTTGCTGGCCAGCATTAACACCTGGACGTGGTACAGCAACTGTGCGATCTCTTCAGCAGTGCGCTCTTGGCCTTCGTGCTCGGCCGCCATCCAGGCCTCGGCGGCTTCCTCTACGACCTTCTTACCGATGGCGTGTACCCCTTGGTCAAGCAACTTAACAGTGCCTGAGTTCACGTCCTGGTCGGCGATTTTGCGCGCCAACTCAGCGTAGAGGTCATCGAAGGTTTTCACTTGCCTAGCCTATGGCGCTGGCTAAACGGCGAGATCGCGCAGGGTAATTGCCGCAGCAATGGCCGCCCCGGTGGCTTCAGCACCTTTATCCTCCCTGGATTCAGGTAGCCCCGCGCGATCAATCGCCTGGGCCTCGGTATCACAGGTGAGCAGGCCGAAGCCGACTGGAATTAGATGGTCAAGTGCCACCCGGTTCAGCCCGGCCGTTGCCGCGTCACAGACAAATTCAAAATGCGGAGTGCCTCCACGGATAACTACACCCAGGGCAACCAGCACATCAAATTTCCCGGATACCGCACATGCTTTGGCCACCACCGGCAATTCGAAGGAACCGGCTACTCGAATGACCACAGCCTCCGCTCCGGCCGCAGCGCAGGCGCGGCTGGCACCTGCGATTAGACCCGACATCACCTGCTCATGCCACGAAGCAGCAATAATTGCTACCCGGATACCTTCGCCCCGGGGCTCCATGTCGGGAGATCCGGAACCACTCATGGGGTGTTCTCTTGGGCATCGAAACTTAAAGTGTGACCCATCCGTTCAGCTTTAGTGTGCAGGTACGCAACATTGTGATCGTTTGCATCAATCTCCATCGGCACCCGCTCGGTTATGGACAAGCCATAACCCTCAAGGCCGGCCCGCTTGGCTGGGTTGTTCGTTAACAACCGCATGGACCTGATGCCAAGATCGGCAAGGATTTGAGCACCTGTGCCGTAGTCCCGTGAATCAATAGGCAGGCCGAGATCTAAATTCGCATCCACGGTGTCGCGTCCTGCATCTTGTAACCCATAGGCGCGCAACTTATGGAGTAGCCCTATCCCCCGGCCTTCATGGCCCTTTACATACAGCACCACCCCGCGGCCTTCATCGGAAATCTTTTTCATTGCCCCGTGCAGTTGCGGGCCGCAGTCACAGCGCAAGGACCCGAATACATCTCCGGTCAAGCACTCGGAGTGCACTCGAACTAGAACATTCTCGCCATCGGATATATCTCCTACCACCAGTGCCACATGTTCAGACCCATCTATCTCACTGCTGTAGCCAACCGCAATGAAATCTCCGAACTCCGTTGGTAACTTAGTCGTTGCTACGCGTTTGACCTGTTTTTCGGTGCGACGCCGGAACTTAATGAGATCAGCAATGGAAACCATCACGAGTCCGTGCTCATCAGCGAATCGACGACAATCCGGTGCCCGCATCATCGTGCCGTCATCATTTACCAATTCACACAAGGCACCCGCTGGGGACAGATCGGCTAATTTGGCGAGATCCACGGCGGCTTCGGTGTGACCCGCACGCCGCAGTACTCCACCTTCGACGGCGCGAAGTGGCATCACGTGGCCTGGCCGAGTTAAGTCTGAAGCATCGGTAGACGTATCCGCTAGCACCCGAATCGTTCGTGCCCGATCAACCGCTGAGATACCAGTGCTCTCAACATCGCGCGCATCAACTGACACCGCATATGCGGTGCCCTTGCGATCTTCATTCACCGCGGTCATCGGCGGTAGGCCCAACCGGTCAAGAACCTCACCGCTCATACCGACACAGATGTACCCCGAGGTATGTCGGATCATGAAAGCCACATTTTCTTGGGTAGCCGCCGACGCGGCAAAAATCAGGTCGCCCTCATTTTCACGGTCTTCATCGTCAACTACGACTATCGACATTCCCGCCTTCATCGCCGCGATTGCCGAATCAATCGAGTCGAGTCCTGCCGATGGATTGGTACCAACAAATGGCTCAGGAAGTACCGCCGGCACAACCATTGCGATGTCATCGTCAAATACCTCGTCGGCCGGGATCACTTCGCATCGCCCTTCATTAGCCGCTCTACGTACTTCGCAATGACGTCAACTTCTAGATTTACGATGTCACCAACGGTCAACCCACCCAATGTGGTGTGCCCCAAAGTCGTTGGAATGAGGGATACCGAAAAGTAATCGGAGCCGGCCTCAATAA
>CAMBQX010000220.1 GCA_945870085.1 Bifidobacterium breve
TTCGAACGGTGACTCCAACAAGTGCACCGATTGCGGCTGCGATTGTCCCTGATGTTGGTGTCAAAGCATTTGCGGTAACAAGATCCCGACCATCAACTACGTGAGGCAAGGAGGCAGACAAGCCGGCAAGGACGAAACGTCCGATACCAAGCACGGTCAGCACCGTCACGCCGAGACCAAGCCCGTCGTTTCCGGCAAGAACGAACGCAACTACAGGCAAGGTGACCAACGCTTTTAGCAAGTTCGCTCGCACAAGCACATCGCGCCGACGCCAACGATCCAAGAACACCCCAGCGAAGGGACCAATAGCGGAGTAGGGCAGGTAGAGAATTGCAAAAGCCGCCGCTACTTTTACCGCATCAGGTTGGCGTTCCGGCGAGAAAAGCACGAAAGTTGCAAGGGCCGCCTGCAGCAACCCGTCAGAGAACTGCCCGACTAGGCGAACTGACCAGAGTTTTCGAAAGTCCGGCCGTGCGAGTACTTCTCGAAGGGCAGGGAGCGCGACCACCCGGTTGACGTTACAGGCTGCAATAACTAGCCACTCAAAGGAGTACGCTTCAGCCAAGGCAGCAATCTAATTACTCAGGTAATCGACTCAAGGAGACATCACGTGCATTTTCTAATCGGAATTGTTGTCTTCGTGGCGCTGACAGCCGGCGCGATAGCACTTGGAGTTAAGTTCTTCGACACCTCAGTTAGCGAGCAAGAGCACGATAAAAAGTGGTAGCCGTAAGTTTCACTAGGTGCAACTGCGGAGCCCTCTTCAACTAAATCCCGCGCTAGGTACTCGCACCTGTTTGATGCGTGGTGAGTCAAGTGACAGTGACTCGAGCCAGTCGATCACCTGAACGGCCGACCAGCCGGCTGGGTATTGCGCGGCCAGTCGTTTGGCACCTGCCAGATCAGAACCCAGGGTGGCAACCGGAGCTTCTAGGTAGCCTCCGGCATGTAATTGCGCAAGGCCGACGGTTGCCGTTAATCCATTGCACAAGCATTGGCGGCCGACGGTGTCGGCTATGTCGCCGCCTTTACGTACGTACATATGCACTGGTTCTGACGGGCAACGATAACCAATATCGCCGTCTGTTTTAACAAACGCCGTGCGCAGGTAACCGAGGTCACAGAGCCGCGGACGCGCTTCGTAAATTCGCGTCTCCGACAGGGTGCCTGAAATTTCCGCGACCTTGAACGGGAACCCGGTTGGCGACGCCACCGGGTCCGTGCGCACGTATAGCGAGTCATCATGAATAGCAGCTTGCATTTGATCGCGGATCCCAGATCTAATTCCGGAGTCATTAGATAAGGCAAAAATGGTGCCGACCTGAATCCCCATTGCACCTTGATTTAATGCGGCCAGCAGCGCCTCAGGGGTACCAGCTGCACCGGCTAACCAGTAAGGCAAGCCGGTGACGGCAATCTTGTCAAGGTCGGGTTCATCGCGCGGGCCGAACACCATTTCACCGCGCTCATTGATTTCAGGTCGCCTAGGTGGTGCGTTGTGACCGCCGGCCGGTGGTGCTTCAACTATGAAACCGTCAGGGCGAATCGCTTCCTCGCGCGCCAGGAAGAGCGCAAGCACATGTGAGGAGACGATCGCCAAGAACACTGGACGTTGCACCCTTGGTGCATAACCCAGGAGGTTAACCGGATCAAAGTCGACAGTGAAGGCACCGTCAGCGGCTCCGTCAACATCAATCGCAAAATTTATTGGTTCGTTCCGGGCCAACATATTCAACAAATTTGGGATCGTGCGCGGTACTCCGGCTCCCATCAAAACGGCGTCAACGCCGGCGAGCATCGCACCATAAAGAGTCGCCGGGGTTGCCATCTGAATTTTTTCAAGGCAGTTAATTCCTACCAAGCCAGTGTGCCCCTCTTTGGCCAACCACACATCAACGAAGCTGCCAGTGATCGCCAACTCCTGTAAAGCTCGGCGCTGCCGAATCGCCAGTCGAGGAATTGGGCTGTAGGGGGTGCCGGCCTCTCGTCCACCGGAAATGAAATAGCGCTTAAGTACCCGCCCCGCCATGTCGGGCTCGGGGAAAGCGGCCAAGGCGCGGCGTGCATGGCCACCTTCATCACCATCTTGGAGGCGCCGCGCGAGCACTAGGTCAAGTGCGGTACCTGAGACGACCCCTAAGTGGCCATGTTGGGCAACCGAGCGCGCCAATTGCCAGGAAGAGACCGAGACCCCCATGCCGCCTTGAATGATGGCTGGCAAATCGGCGGCGGTGAGCATAAGTTCCTCCACGAGTGGCTCGAAGGAAACCTACGCTACCGTAACTTACGCTTGCGTAGCCATTTGACGAGGAAAAAGAATCTTGACCTCGTAACCGCCAGTACTACCGCTCAATAGCCCCGGAAATGAAGTCCTCAACGGCTTGCTTGGCCTCGCTGTCGTTGTACTGAATCGGCGGGGACTTCATGAAGTACGAGGAGGCGGACAGGATAGGGCCACCGATTCCGCGGTCCATGGCGATCTTGGCGGCGCGCACGGCATCGATGATCACGCCAGCACTGTTTGGCGAATCCCAGACCTCAAGCTTGTACTCCAAGTTCAGCGGCACATTGCCAAAGGCCCGTCCCTCAAGCCGGACGAATGCCCACTTGCGGTCATCCAGCCAAGCGATGTAATCAGATGGGCCGATGTGTACATTTCGCGCCCCGAGGTCGTGGCCGACCTGTGAAGTCACGGACTGGGTCTTGGAAATCTTCTTCGACTCAAGACGGTCGCGTTCTAGCATGTTCATGAAGTCCATATTGCCGCCGACATTTAGCTGGTAAGTGCGATCAAGAACTACGCCGCGATCTTCGAATAACTTCGCCATGACGCGGTGCGTGATTGTTGCGCCAACCTGACTCTTAATGTCATCACCGACAATTGGTAGCCCGGCATCTTCAAACTTCTTAGCCCACTCTGGGGTGCCGGCAATGAAAACTGGAAGTGCATTAACGAAACCGCAACCAGCATCGATTGCACACTGCGCGTAGTACTTCGCAGCTGCATCAGAGCCAACAGGCAGGTAGCACACGACGATGTCAACACGCGCTGCCTTCAACTCCGCAACAACATCTACCGGCTCAGCATCTGACTCGCTGATCATTTCTCGGTAGTACTTACCAAGACCGTCGAG
>CAMBQX010000221.1 GCA_945870085.1 Bifidobacterium breve
TAACGCACCTGGGTGGCGATGCCGTAGAAACACCTGATGGCCTGCACATCCGCCCAACTTTCATGCACGGCGGGCGTTGGGCAACCTACGCCGATCATCGGATGGCGACGGCTGGTGCCGTAATCGGCCTGCATGTGCGCAATGTTGAAGTCGAAGACATCGCAACCACCAACAAAACTCTTCCCGACTTCCCGGGCCGCTGGGCGCAAATGCTCGATGCCGAAATTTCTACCGGTGACGCGTGAGTCGACAGCGCGAGCGCATGAATCGCCTTGATGAGGACGATGTCCGCATTCGGCCCACCCGCGGCAAGTCAAGACCCAGATCAAAGGATCGCCCTGCACACGATGAAGCCAAGGCTGGAACCGTCGTAGCCGTTGATCGCGGTCGATTCACGGTGGCCTTGGCCGACAGCGAGACCAATGATGAGCGCACGATTATCTACGCGGTTAAAGCCCGCGAGATCGGGCGAAAAGGCCTAGTCGTCGGTGATTTCGTCGACCTCGTCGGTGATCTCAGCGGCACCGAAGACACCCAGGCTCGAATTGTTCGACGCCAGGAAAGAATCTCAACTCTACGCCGGACCGCCGATGACACTGACCCGGTCGAACGAGTCATCGTTGCCAACGCCACCCAACTTGCAGTGGTAACCGCCACCATCAACCCCGACCCGAGCCCGGGACTGATCGACCGGGCATTTGTTGCCGCCTACGACGCCGGCATTCAACCGCTGCTGATAGTCACCAAAACCGACCTACACTCCCCCGCTGAACTCAACCGAATGTATGTTCCACTTGATATTCCAGTTTTCGAAATTCATCTGAAACTTCCGACTCCAAGATTGGTCGATGCACTACGCAATCAGGTAACCGTGGTCGTCGGGCACTCCGGAGTTGGTAAATCAACACTGGTTAATGCGATTGTGCCCGGCACCGATAGATCCACCGGTGGCGTTAACCTCGTCACGGGAAAGGGTCGACACACCTCGACGAGTGTTGTTGCCATACCGCTGGCCGGCGGCGGGTGGATTGTCGATACTCCGGGTATTCGCTCATTCGGCCTCGCACACGTCAACGCCGATCGCGTGATTAGCTCATTCGCAGATTTGGCACCCGGTATCACGAACTGCCCGCGGGCCTGCTCGCACGATGAACCAGATTGCGGCCTTAACCTATGGGCTCCTGATCAGCCGACTGCGGTACAAGAACGCCTTGCCTCAATGCGCCGGCTACTAGCCGGGGTGGCACTACCAGCCGGTTAATTAGTTTGCGATATTTTGAATAACCAGGTGGCTTCAGCCCCGGAGTGCCCGACCCGGATAACCCAATAAGTTGCAAAAACCGCGAGCATAATTAGTAAAACGGCTAAGAATCGCAGCCAAACAGGCCGGTGTCGATTGCCGGGGATACCTCGATCAAAGAGCCAAAACACGAGAAGCACCACAAAGAACGCGAGCGCTATCTGGGGCATCGTCTCGCCAAGTTCTGAATGCACCTGCGGTAGGCCGACCCGCTCCGCCAGGGCCTTACCAGACTCCCTGCTGATCAACGAGAACACAACGCAGGCGAAGGCGAATAGCACCACCAATGGAGCGAAGCGCCGGGAGAAACGTGGCCAGCAGGCCATACAAATTGCCCCAATGGCGCTCAGCGGTAAAAGCACCACGACCGAATGCACCACCAGGGCGTGCACCGGGAGTCCGAATACTGTGTCTAACGGCAAGTCCACATGAACAAATATATTGGCAACCGATAGATTTCAGCGCGTGACACCCGACTCCGCGTCTGACCTTGAGCTCGCACTCTCCATGGCTGACACCGCCGATGCAATCACGATGGCGCACTTTCTTTCACTTGACCTAGTTATCGATACCAAACCGGACTTAACACCGGTGACCGAGGCCGATCGCCATTGCGAACAGACCCTACGTGAGACCCTAAACGAGCAGCGCCCGACGGATGCCGTGCTCGGCGAAGAGTTTGGTGTCACCGGTGATTCGAATCGCCAATGGATTATCGACCCAATCGATGGCACTAAAAACTACGTACGCGGGGTGCCGGTATGGGCAACTTTGATTGCGTTGGCACTCGATGACGAAGTTGTCATTGGGGTGGTATCCGCACCGGCACTTGGTCGGCGCTGGTGGGCCCGGGTCGGCGGTGGCGCTTGGCAGTCAACATTTGGCGCACCTGCCACCAGCTTGCGGGTTAGTTCAGTGCACTCAATCGCAGATGCCTCGTTGTCTTATTCGGATTCAGTGGGTTGGGAAAGTGCGATGCCGAAATTGGTCGCAGCCACTTGGCGCCAGCGCGCCTACGGTGATTTTTGGTCGCATATGCTCGTGGCTGAAGGTGCCGTGGATCTATCAGTGGAGCCAGCAGACCTAGGCCCCTGGGATGTTGCGGCGCTGATCCCGATAGTCACCGAAGCCGGTGGCACCATCACCGCCATTGACGGCACCCCGGTATTGCGGGGTGAGTCTGCCGTTGCGTCCAATGGCCTGCTGCATCAAGACTTGCTCCGGCTACTCGCCGACTGAACTAACTCGCTCGCGAACCACCAATGGCATCCCCGCCGGAGGCCTTATTGTTACCAACGGGTTGCCCGCGGGTAGTTGGGCCCCGCCCGCAAACTCGACCTCGAAGCGCCCGCCCAAGCCGGCCAACATTAAAACTCCTTCAAGATTAGCGAAATCTCGGCCAACACAAAGCCGTGGGCCGTAACCGAAGGGAATGAACGCGGTGCGGTTTATTTTACCGCCCAGGAATCTATCTGGATCGAAATCATTTGGCTGCTCCCAGATATCTGGATGCCGATGCAATAAATATGGACTCAAGATGATGAGCGCCCCGGCCGGGATCTCGCAGCCACCGAGCAAGTCGTCAACAAGCGCCTTTCGGGTAATCAACCATGCGGGTGGATAAAGGCGTAAAACTTCGTCATAAATCGCGCGAGTTACCGGCAAATTCGCATAATCGGCAAACGTCACCCGCCGTCCGCCAACGACCTCGTCGATTTCGGCCTGCATTCGTTTTTGCCATTTCGGGTTTGCCGCGAGTAAACCCCACGCCCAAGTTAAGGCGCTGGCCACGGTCTCGTGCCCTGCCACAAT
>CAMBQX010000222.1 GCA_945870085.1 Bifidobacterium breve
GATTTACGGGGTCACTTGCGGCGCAGCTTCGACCCGACTTTGCGAATTGAGGACGTCGCCCGCCAGGTGCGACTCGATAAAATCGCTGCAAGAGCGGCGGTGTCGGCAGCGGTGCCGCCGACAGCACTGGTCAATACCGTGGGCTGGGCCAAGATCTGCTGGAAGAAATCCACCAGCTTGGTGCTGAAGCCCTGCCAAGTGTGTTGGGCAATCACTTGATGCAGATCTGCAACCCGTTGCCGCGCAGCATCATCACTTGCAAGTAGCTGCTCTAAGTCAGTTGCAAAAGCCTCGACCGACCAATGCTTTGGTAACCCGGTGACGCCCGCGATCTCTTTTAGCGGCCCGAAATCGGCAAATGTTGACGGCGTGCCAAGGATCGCGGCCTCATAGGGCACTAAACCAAAACCTTCTGCACTGGACGGATAAAGCACCGCGGCGGCATTGGCCAGCAGCCACGCGCGGCTCTTGCCCGTTAGGTGGCCGACGGTATGGGCGGCGCCGCGTAAATCAACATGTGTTGACAGCAGTTCATCCTCGGCCACCTTCGAGCTACTGCTCTTAACGTGCAACCCGGCGAGCACGAGATCGCATGACTGCCCTGATTGCAGTACCCGCTGCCACACCGCGATGGCGAAATCGCGATTCTTGTGCTGAAAGTCATTGCCGAGCACTGCAACAAATCGTTTGCCACCAAGTGCTGCGAAGGTAGAATCCAAATCAGTATCTGGTGCATCAGGTGCACTAGCTCCGACAATGTGATCCAAGCCGAGGGGCAGTGGTTGCACGCGCTGCGGATCAAGGCGCGGCACCTCAGTTAGCAATCTATTTGCGACGTCGGCGCTTATCGCAGTGATGCCATCAACACTCAGCGCCATGCGCCGCTGCAATGCCCGATAGGTACCCCAGGCATCGGCGGAACCGTGGTAGCGCGGGATGTCGTAAGCAATTAGGTCAAGGTAGGTGGTTATCACCCGGCGACCCAAAGCACGAGCATCACCAATATTGCTGCGACCATCAATTTGATTCGGATACCAAACGATGTCGCACTGCGAGATCTCTTCACCAGCTGCGACAATGCGCACCCGGTCAAGGCCGGTTAGGTGTTGCGCGTACGAGGGCAGTTCTTTGATACCGACCACGTAGATCGCCTCAATACGTTCATCCTCGGCCATCGCGGTTATTGCTGCGGTGGTAAGCACCTGCGCGCCGGTTTCATGAGGCCCCAGCCAGGTAGCATCAACAGCAACGGTTAGTCGCCGACTTGGTTTACGGCTCTCCTGCGCCACGAAAGCAGCGCTACTTGGGTCAATGGCTTCCTGAGCGTCCATCGAAGCTAATGCCATGAGCGTGCTGGCTTTGGCAACGTCCATGTGTTGGGTCAAGAAGTGGTCGTGCCACAGCCCACGCTCAGCGGCACCCAAGTACCAAGCGGTCAAGGCTTCTTCGTCATCTTCGGGTAATGGGCCTACTAAATCTTGAGCATCTTCGGCAACCGCGATCAACACACCGGCTGGGGCGGTGGCCCGCACCCAAACATCACTGGTACCACCACTAGCCACCAGCGAGCAGGTGACTATGCGCGGGTCACTGTCAAAATGTCGCGTAAACTCACTCATTCGATCCATTGTCAGCAAGGCCGGATCACCCATCACCCGCAACATGCGTCCACGCGAAGTCTTCAACGGCTCCATCACAGCGCCTCATAGGTTCGTTGTAGTTGCTGATTAAGTGCCGGGGAGTAATACGGGTCAAGGGCGTAGGCAGCAGCCCAGCGCTGATCGAATAACGCCTGCTCGGCGGGGTCAGACCTCTTGCGCGCCATGGTGGCCCCTTCATAGTGGGTGAAGTGGGCGTACGGCGTCCACGCTACGCGATAACCAGCCGCGCGGGCCCGCAGGCAGAAGTCAACGTCATTGAAATCCTTAGCAAACGCCGTGTCGAACCCGCCTAACTCATCAAACACGTTGGTACGCACTAGCATTGCCGCCGCGGTAACGGCGCTGTAGTTGCGCGGGGTGAGCACCGAACCGAAATAGCCCGGCTCCTTCGCGGGCTTGGCGACCCAAACATGCGTCGGCCCGGTTGGCAGCAGCACCATCCCGACATGTTGTAAGCGGCCGTCGGGATAACTGAGTTTGCATCCGGTGATCCCGACACCATCAATCTGACCAAGTTCGAGCAGGCGCGTGATCGGGTCGGTTTCGTTGGCCGTGGTGTCGTCATTAAGTAAGAAGACGTAATCACCTGTTGCTGCAGCGCGCCCGGTGTTGATGGCCTCTGAAAAGTTAAATGACTCGGTTTGGTAGACCACCTGTGTATCCGCACCTGGCACCGGGGCTATCTCACCGGTGGTCACGACGATAATTTCGAGTCGCACCTTGGTTTCCATCTCGCGCAGTGAAGAGACTGCGTCGTCAACGAACCGGCCGGTCGCTGCTGCGTTGGTCGTGCCGATGGTCGGGATGATGACCGATACCGAATGCGCTGCGGAGATGCGCGGGTGCACCTCGTTTAATCCCGGAACTTTACTCGGCGTCGCTGTGCCACCATCGTCAGCGTTGGTTGCAAAAGTGCGATTCAAATACTCTTGTTGCGCCCGCGCCGTGGCCTGCTGCGCCCACGGCTTCGCATCGATTGTCAGTGCGGTCGAACCACTCCACGCCCGCCAGTGATAGAGCGGCTTGGGGATATGCACGACATTGTGCAAATTCGGCAGTAATCGCAACGCGACATCAAAATCCTGTGCTCCATCCATCTCGGGGCGAAAACCGCCGATGGCTTCGACGATTTCTTTCCGAAACACGGTGAAGTGGCACAGATACATTTGAGTCAGTAAAAGCTCGGGTGAGAAATCTGGTTTTGCATAGAGTTCGAAGTGGTTACCTCGGGTGTCGATCTTGTCCTCGTCGGAGTAGACGATGTCGATCGCCTTGCCCGCAGCCGATTGGCCTTCGATAGTCGCAGAGAACTCCGCGAAGCAACGCCGGTCAAGTGCATCATCGTGGTCAAGCCAGCCGAAATAATCGGTGGTGACGGCTGCAATGCCCCTATTGCACGC
>CAMBQX010000223.1 GCA_945870085.1 Bifidobacterium breve
GCACCGATATTGACATCGCCGACGCAGTATCAGCGCTCTTGGCTGTTTGCGAGCACTAAGTGTCGATCGATGCGGTTATCTTCGATTGGGGCGGCACACTTACGCCATGGCACGACATCGACCTCTACTCGCAGTGGTATGCCTATGCCGAAGTCTACGATCCGGTCCATGCGGGCGCACTGGCACAGCAGCTCCTTGATGCTGAAGTTCAGCGCTGGCGATTGCAGCGGGAGTCCGGCGGCGAAACTAGTACCGGGGCGCTCGAAAGTATTTTCATAAATCTGGGAATCGACACCGGTTCAGCTACGCATCTGAACGCCATAGCTACGTATTTAGATTTTTGGGCCCCCCATACCTTGGCTGATCCGCAGGCGCGCGACTTACTTCAGCAGTTGCGAGCCGATGGCTTGCTTATTGGTGTTTTGAGTAACACTTTGTGGCCGCGGACCCATCACCAGGAAGTATTCGAGCGCGATAATTTGTCAGAGTTAATTGATGCAGCGTGCTACACCAGCGAGATGCCGGTAGCGAAGCCTCATCTCGACGCCTTCAAGCTGATTGCGGGTGAAATAGGGGTGAAACCGGAACACTGCGCATTCGTCGGCGATCGCCTATGGGACGACATCTTTGGGGCGCAACAAGTTGGGATGCGCGCAATTTGGATTCCGCATTCTCGCGTGCCAAAAGAACAGGTCCCTGAAGGTGACGCGGTACCGGATGCTGTTGCTAATGAACTCAAAGATGTACTTGGCATCGTGCGCCAATGGCGATCAGTCTGATTTTTCGAAGTGGACATCTTCGCCATTGAAGTCGCCGGGCTGGATTTATTCACGATAATTTTATTGTGCGTGGCGGCGGCCGCTGCCGGTTGGGTTGACGCAATCAGCGGGGGCGGGGGCCTCCTGCAATTGCCGGCGCTGTTGATTACGCTTCCGGCCACCGAACCAGCAACAGCTCTGGGTACCAACAAGTTATCCAGCATTATCGGCACCAGCGGGGCGGCCTGGACCTACCTAAAGCAGGTCAAGCCTGACCTGCGAACCGCATTACCGATGTCCGTTGCGGCTTTTATCGGTTCCGGTATCGGCGCATCATTTGCCAGTCGGATCCCACCGGGCACGTTTCGACCGGTGATCTTGGTGTTATTGATTTTTGTTTGGTTTTGGACTTTGCTGCGCCCGCAATTAGGTCAGGTGCAGGCTCTGCGCTGGCAAGGGCAGCATCGGCACTATGTGATCGCGGTGATAGCTGGATTTCTCATCGGCGGGTATGACGGCCTCTTTGGCCCGGGCACCGGCTCCTTCTTATTGATCTTGCTTGTGAGTGTTCTCGGATATTCGTTTCTGCAGGCCTCGGCAACTGCAAAAATTGTGAACGTGGGCACTAATGCCGCTGCGCTGATTGTCTTCGGGATCACCGGGTCAGTTATCTGGCTACTTGGGTTGGTGATGGGTATATGTAACCTGATCGGCGCATTGATTGGCGCGCGCACCGCTATCAATCGAGGTAGCGGATTTGTCCGAGCCGTATTTCTAGTGGTAGTTGCGCTATTGATTATTCGGCTCGGCTGGGAGGTATTGACCAGCAGGTAGCTAAGTTAAGGAGGCGTCGTTCGGAAATGCTTGGGAGGGAGCACCCCAAGTAACAGCACGAGTCGCGCATTCACTCGCTGCCAGCACGGCGTCAGCGCGCTGCTCGCCTTCGCAAGTGGCGGCAAGATCCGCATAAACCGCAACTAGGCGATTTTCAACAAGTTGGGCCAGCGCTCTAGTGGTGCCTGCATCGATTACTTGCATCGGAAAGTCGTACGCGATGCCCGGAACGGGCGCGGTATCACCGGGCATTAGGTGAGCCATTCGATCCCGCCAAGACTGATGGGCGCGTAGCGCTTCGAGGGCCCGCCGACGCGCGCCGGCATTTAGTAATGCGCCAAGGACCCCATACGCGTAAATCGCGGCATCCTCACCGGATACCGCCGCGGCAAGTGCTTCCTGGTTATTCACTGGTTTCGTCCAACCGTCTTTAGTGCAGCGACATGTGAGGCTTCGGAGGCCGCAATGAAAGTTAAGGTGCGGACAAAATCCGGTTCACTTGCGAGCAGGCATGACTCACGACGTTCAAGAGCTGCTGTGAGCTCGGCCTGACGGAGAGCGGCGATAGCCGCCGACAAATTACTTGGTGGATTTTGAGCCGGTGGATCTGGCACCTCCACACCGGTGGCGGCCAAATGCTCCTCATGTTGTCGCAATATCGGTTCAAGGCTCGGCGCCAATTGGGCAAAAGCGCTGATTGTTGCGGTGTAAAGGGCAATCAGCGCCCGCTCTGAAGTGGCCACGGCGATATTTATCTGGGCGCCGGTTGCGACCGGGCTGGCACCCGAACCACCCGCCTTCGAGTCACCGGCGGTCTTGTCACCGGCGGCCGTGGCGCCGGCGGTCGTGGCACCACTACCGCAGGCGCCCAAGACTCCGGCACCGGCAAAAACTCCGGCCAATCCCGTTGAGCGGGCCAGTAATTGGCGCCGGGTTAAGGGCGGGCGTGGTTGACCAGTCAGCGGCACAGGGACAACTGTGGCAGGTGGGTGGGTAGAGTACGGCCAGCAACACAAATAATTGGTCCACCAAACAGAATCTGCACTTTCCCGGGCAGGAGGCGACATGGTCGCGTCAGCGAATGTCTTGCTTGAGGGGATTCGTTCGGCTCTCGCTGAAACTGGTGTTGACGTTGAAGATGTGTACGTTCAGCAGGCCGGTAGACGCGAGCTCGTCCGAGTGATTGTTGATCGCGATGGGGGCGTTGACCTTGACCGCGTTGCCGAGGTGAGCCGAAAAATTTCCGAACTCTTTGATACTCCGCCGCTTGCGGATGAATTCGTTGGCACTTTTGTGCTCGAAGTAACTTCACCTGGGGTAGATCGGCCATTAACCGAGCAAAAGCACTGGCGGCGTGCAGTAAAGCGTAATGTTGAAGTTCATTTGAAGGATAAGTCCATGGTTGTGGGCCGAATTGTTGA
>CAMBQX010000224.1 GCA_945870085.1 Bifidobacterium breve
GCTAATAGCGCCGCCGCTGGACGCCACCTAGGGAACTTACGCATGGTTTACTAAGTCTCTCACGAACTGGTACTCAATAAATGCACCGCTAGCGCTCAGCCGTGACCCCTTTGCCAAGGGCCACGACGCCAGCATCGCTGACGGTGTAAAGCCCGCGATCGCGCTCAAGATCTACCCCAACCTGCGCGCCATCTGGAATGACCACATTCTTGTCAAGGATCGCCCTCCGCACAACTGCGTCGCGGCCAATGCGCACGCCAGGCATGATCACACTGCCTTCCACATAAGCACCGGTGCCGATAGTCACACTCGATGAAACCACCGAAGTTCTAACGTGAGCACCCGAAATAACAGTGCCGGCGCCCACCATGGAATCGTGGGCATTGCCACCCTCAACAAATTTTGCTGGCGGCAGTGAAGGCAGGTTTGTGAGAATCGGCCAACGCCGGTTGTATAAATTGAAAATCGGATGCACTGATACAAGATCCATATGCGCGTCGTGGTAACTGTCGAGGCTGCCTACGTCTCGCCAGTAGCCCTTATCGCGATCGGTCTCACCCGGTACGATATTCGATGCGAAGTCATAGACTTGCGCCAAGCCTTCGGCGGTAAGCATCGGGATGATATTTGTTCCCATGTCATGAATCGAAGAGGTATCAGTCGCATCAACTCGCAAAGCTTCCAGGAGCACGTCCGTTGAAAAAACATAGTTTCCCATGGAGACATAGCAATTTTCGTCGTCGCCGGGTATGGTCGGCGGACTAATCGGCTTCTCTACGAAACTTTTAATGTGGCGGCCATCTGGTGCCGCTTCAATAACACCAAACTGGCTCGCCTGCGATTTCGCCATGCGAATGCCAGCCACCGTAACTCCAGCACCTCCGGCAATATGCGCCTCGATCATTTGCATTGGATCCATGCGGTAGACGTGATCAGCGCCAAACACGACTACGTAGTCAGGCTGCTCGTCATAAACCAAATTCAAACTTTGGAATATTGCGTCGGCACTACCGGTATACCAACGTGGTCCAAGGCGTTGCTGCGCCGGCACCGGCGTGACGTAATCCCCAAGCAGAGTCGACATACGCCAAGTGGTAGTCACGTGGCGGTCCAGTGAGTGTGACTTGTACTGGGTCAATACGCATACTCGACGCAGGCCAGCGTTAATGAGGTTGGAAAGTACAAAATCGATTAGGCGATAGGAGCCACCAAAGGGCACCGCTGGCTTCGCCCGGTCGGCCGTCAAAGGCATCAGTCGTTTACCGGCGCCACCAGCAAGCACCATGGCGAGGACGTGCGGGCCTGAGCTCACGATCGAACCTTAACCCGCTTACGTGCGAAGATCTCACTCAAGTGCGTGACACGATTGTTCTCACGGAGTCCCTATGCTCATGCCATGAAGGTGGGAATGCTGACCCGCGAGTGGCCCCCGGAGATCTACGGGGGCGCCGGGGTACACGTGGACCAATTAGTGGCGCACCTGCGGCCTCTGGTTGATGTCGAGGTCCATTGTTTTGGGCCCGATCGCCCCGATGCCACCGCCCACCAGGTGCCCGCCGCACTCATCTCGGCTAATCCGGCGCTTGGGGTGCTCGGGGTCGACCTCGAAATGGCCGCGGCCACCGCTGGGTTGGACCTGCTGCACTCTCACACCTGGTACACCAATTTTGCCGGGCACACGGGCGCCCTGCTGCACGGCATACCCCATGTTCTGACCGCCCACTCCCTTGAACCACTTCGCCCCTGGAAGCAAGAGCAACTCGGCGGCGGGTACCGCGTTTCGTCGTGGGTTGAGAGCACCACCTACGCCAGTGCCGATGCCATCATCGCCGTCAGCAATGGCATGCGCGCCGACGTGCTGACGACCTACCCTTTTGTCGACCCAGCCACCGTGCATGTAATTCACAATGGCATCGACACTGATCTCTACTCACCTACTCCAGACCCCATCGCTCTTGCTGAACTAGGTATCGACGGAACCCGTCCATATGTGCTTTTCGTCGGACGCATAACGCAGCAAAAGGGCCTCGTGCACCTGCTCAACGCGGCCCGCAGCTTTTCCGATGATCTAGTGCTGGTCTTGGCCGCCTCCTCCCCGGACACCGAGGAAATCGCCGCGCAGACCGCACAGGCCGTTGACCAACTCCGGGCAGCACGCGGTGAGGACAGTGTCGTTTGGCTAAAGGAACAAGTAGCCAGACCTACGTTAATCAAACTTTTTTCCGGTGCACTAGCTTTTGTTTGCCCATCCGTCTACGAACCCCTCGGTATCGTCAACCTAGAAGCCATGGCATGCCAGACGGCGGTGGTTGCCAGCGCGGTCGGCGGGATCCAAGAAGTTGTGGTTGACGGCCAAACCGGCCTGCTTGTTTCATATGAAGCCCGTGACCCTGCTGGATTTGAACGTGACTTCGCCGCAGCGGTGAACTCACTTGTTGCCGACCCATCCCGAGCCACTGCTATGGGTGCAGCCGGTCGCAGCCGCGCCCAATCTGAATTTGGGTGGCCCGCCATCGCCGAACGCACCGTGGCTATTTATCAGCAGGTGCTGGATCGGTGAGCGATCTTGCTGAACCACTGACCGGTATCACACCCGCGAGGCACCAGCACCCGATGACCGGGTACCTGCTTTATCTGGCGGCAGCATTTCTATTTGCATTAAACGGGACAGTGTCTAAGTCACTACTGCTTACCGGTATTGAACCTACGCGGTTGTCACAGATTCGGGTGAGCTCTGCATTTCTACTTCTGTTAGTGCTGGTAGCAATCACGCGACCCGCTGCTCTGCGAATCACCAAGAAGGAGCTGCCGGTACTTCTTGTTTATGGGGTAATTGGTGTTGGCATGACCCAGTACCTCTATTTCGTCGCACTCCAGACCCTGCCCGTCGGTGTCGCCCTGTTAATTGAGTTCACGGCGCCGATTATGGTGGCGCTCTGGTTCCGATTCGGCATGAAGCAGGCGACCCGAAAATCAGTTTGGATAGCTCTCGTCCTGGCCTTAACCGG